>CANJJP010000039.1 GCA_947474485.1 Bacteroidota bacterium
ATTAGCTAAAGTAATTAATAGTGGTTTTAATTCAGTTTCTTTTTTAGTGGCGATATCTGCCAATAATGAAATTGCTGTGCTTCTGTGTCCATCCCATTTATCATTTAATGCAAGCTTAACAGTTTCATAAACCATTGGCTCTTCAATGTTTCCTTTAAAAGCTTGAAGAGCTTCATATCTATCTAAAAATAATGGGGCGTTTTTATATTGATAAACATAATCTGATAAGGTTTTATCATCCGACTTTTTATACAATAATTGCTTTTCTCCATCAAAATTTACCAATACTGGTTTAGCATCCATATCAAAAACAAATTCTTGATTTGCTTTAGTAATAACTATTTTTTCTCTTCTTACTTTTTTAGAAGCTCCTTCACCAAAATAAAAATCGACGTAAACTGGTAATTTATACAAAGGTGTTGTAGAAAAATCTTGTTGTTGTTTTACTTTCAAAACTAATTTTTTTGCGCCATTATCAAAATCGGATGAAATTTTTAAATCGGGATGGCCTTTTGATAAAAACCATTGGTTAAAAAACCAATTCAAATCTTCGCCTGTAGTTTCTTCGAAGGCTAATCGTAAATTATGAATTTCAACTGAGGTGAATTTGTTTTTTTCTAAGTATAATTTTAATGACGCAAAGAAAGCGTCGTCGCCTGCATACTTGCGAAGCATGTGCAAGATTTGTCCACCTTTGTTATAACTATGCCCATCAAACATATCTTCGCGCGTACCTACATCAAAACGAATCAGATCTTTTTGTGTTTGTGTTGCCTCAGCAAAATAGCCCGAGCGGCTTCCTAAACTATGCGCATCAGCTGCATCTAAACCATATTTATATTCTTCCCACAAATACTCGCCATAAGTAGCAAACGACTCGTTTAAAGGTAAATTACTCCAACTTTCACAAGTAACTAAATCTCCAAACCATTGATGAAACAACTCATGCGAAATAACATCCTCTCCTCTACTTCCATCAATTAGTTCTTTATCTGTTTGGTATACAAAATCACCATGCAAAGTTGCGCTTGTGTTTTCCATTGCTCCTGAAACGTAATCACGCGCAACTATTTGTGCATATTTTGGCCAAGCATAAGGCACACCTAATTTGTTCGAAAAAAACTCCATCATTTCAGCAGTGTTTCCGAAAATTGACTTTGCATATTGCTCATACTCTTTCTCTACATAATAACTTACTTCTTTTCCGTTCCAAGGTTTATCGGTTACTTTTTTAAACTCACCAATTCCCATCATCACTAAATATGGTGCATGTTGAAAATCCATTTTCCAATGATCGGTGCGCGTTCCATCAGCATTTTTTGTTTGTGCATTTAAAACACCATTTGATAATGTTGTATATTTATTATCAACGGTAATAAATATTTCATTCGTCATTCGTTCATTAGGGCTATCAATTGTTGGGAACCAAACCGAATTACTTTGTGTTTCACCTTGCGTCCAAATTTGTGGCATTTTGTTTGGCTCCTCACCTTTTGGATTAATAAAGTATAATCCTTTGTCGCTTTGAATTGCCTTACTACCTCCAACTTTTAACTCATTTGGTTTTGATTTATACTCGACGTAAATAGTGTATTTATCATTACGTGTATATGTTTTATCTAAGTCAATTTTTATTGAATCATTTTCATAAATATACTTTAAATCGGTTATTGTTTTATCCTTTACCAATTGTACTTTATACAAATCCATCCCACGAGCATTTAAGAATAATTTGTTGGTTGCATAAAAATAAGGTTTGATATCGATAGTTGCCTTTCCCATTAGCCATGCATTATTCCAATCAAAACTAACTTGTAGTTTTGTATGAATAATATCATTTAATTTTGTGTTGGCTGCTTGATATAACTTTTGCTCAGGCTCTTTAGCCGCCTTAACTTCAATTGTATCCAAAAGTATAGCAGGCTCGTTTGATACCACCACTGAAGTTGTTTGATTTTGCTTGGATTTACAAGCGAAAAAAATTGCTGAAATAAATACAGCAAACATAAATGAGTATTTCATAAAATTAATTTGATTGTAAAAATGCGAATTTTCGTTGGAAATATCGTAAAATTGTTATAATCGGTTAAATTTACATCACTTTGAGGGCATTTTCATTGTTAGTAGAATGATGTTTCGGTAAGTATTGGTATCTTTATATGATAATGTTACGTGTATTTCTAACATATACAATTATTTGTGTTGCAGTTGTTAACTCGAAAGCACAGTTAATTGTTTCTGCTACTTCTAATGCAGGAATATTAGTAAATAATATTGTAGGCTCTGGCGTTCAAGTAACAAATGTAACTTTAAATTGCAACGGCTCGGCAAGCGGTACTTTTAGCTCGTCAGGCACAAACATAGGAATTAGCTCTGGGATTATACTTGCCACTGGAAGTGTTTCAGAAGCAGTTGGGCCAAACAATTCTGCAGGAGGAAGTATTTTTGGAAACATTGGATGTTTCGAACCAAGCCCCTCGTTTTTCGACCAAAATTTACTCAGCATAGAGCCTGAAGCTAAGTTTGATGGATGTGCACTTGAATTTGATGTGAAACCCGTTTGTAACACATTAAATATTAATTATGTATTTGCATCAGAAGAATATCCTGAATTCGTTGGAGCTGGATATAATGACGCATTTGGTTTTTTTGTTTGGGGGCCAAATCCAGGCGGTGGTTCTTATACTGGAACAAACATTACAAGGATTCCAGGCACAGGTATTCCTGTTGCGATTGATAATATTAATGGTGGAAGTTTCTCTCAACATTATGTCGACAACTCTGGCGGTTCAACGATACAATACGATGGTTTTACAAAACCTTTAGTTGCGTCAATTAATGTAATACCATGTAGTATCTATCATCTTAAACTTGCAATTGGGGATGCTGGTGATTGTTTATACTCGTCAGCCGTTTTTTTATCCAATAAAGGATTAACTTGTTCTCAATCAGAAATTCCACAATCAACTGTAGTTACTACGCCTATTTCTTGTGGAAATGACGGCACAGCTACTGCAAATATTACCGGATATTCAAATCCAATTACATACAATTGGCAACCTGGTGGACAAACAACTGCAACAGCAGCAAACCTAGGTGCAGGAACTTACACATGCACATTGGGCTTTTCTTTGCCTTGTCCATTTACACAAACAGTTACCGCTTCTTTAAATGGAAATAATGTATTAAACCTTACAACAAGTAGTACTAATAGTTACTGTAATAATCCGAATGGAACTGCTTCAGTTGTTACAAATGGTGGAATACCTCCATATTCTCCTCCAACCTGGAGTACAGTACCCGCTCAAAGCACAAATAGCATTAATAGCCTTCTACCTGGAACTTACTCGGTTACTGTTAGCGATGCAAGTGGTTGCTCAATCACAAAATCTGTGGTAATTGGCAACACAACCCCTAGTATTATTATTACAGATTCTATTATTAGTTCTACTTGTAATTCTGCAAATGGTGATATATTTATAAAAAACATAACAGGTGGAACACAACCATATAATTATAGCTGGGCCAATAACCCAATAAATATATCACAAAATCTATTAAATATATTTCCTGGAATTTATGAATTACAAGTTACCGACATTGATGGTTGTACTAAAACAGAAAATTTCACAGTAGGTAATGAAGATAGTGTTTTAATTTCCATACAAACAATTGATGAATATTGTAATCAAAGAAACGGAGATATAACAGTTTCTTTGATAAACGGTGTAGCTCCATATAACTGGGATTGGGCTCATTCAGCAACATTAAATAATTCCTCAGCAATTGGATTATCTGCCGGACCTTATAGCTTCACCGTTACGGACGCGGCAGGTTGTGTATCTAACGGAAGCGCAATTATAACAAATATACGAGATTTGTTTTCAGGTGAAATTTACACTCGACCTTCTGAACCATTTGTTAATATAGACTTTGCACTTGGAGTAACGTTACCGCCTACTTGGGATATAAGCCAAATTGTTTTATCTGATGGAACTATAAAAACAAATGAAACAGAAATAATATTAAACTATCCTGAATATGGATATTATAATTCAACATTTTATTTGATCAGCGAAAATGGTTGTCTTGATACGCTTAAGCACACTATTTTTATTAAAGACTTTATGACTATTTACATACCAAATGCATTTACTCCTAACAGAGACGTTAGAAATAATGTTTGGTACGTATACGGCACCTTAGTCAAAGAAATTCAAATACTTGTTTTTAATCGTTGGGGTGAAAAAATTTTTGAATCAAATGACATCGAACAAGGTTGGGATGGAACTTTTAAAGGAAAAATTTGTCAGGAAGATCTATACATTTATAAAGTAGTTGCTAAAGATTATTTTAACGAAGAAAGGAAATTAGTTGGCCACATTAATTTATTTAGATAAATGAATATTGAAGAACTAAGAGACTATTGCTTACAAAAAGAAGGCATTGAAGAGTGTTTTCCATTTGATAATGAAACGTTAGTTTTTAAAGTATACGGGAAAATTTTCCTTTTATGCAGCCTCGAAAACAACCCAATTAGTTTTAATTCAAAATGCAATCCTGATAGAGCAATAGAACTTCGTGAACAATATATGTGCATTCGGCCAGGTTATCACATGAACAAAACACATTGGAATACTATTGAATGTGATGGAAGCATATCAAAAAAATTAATCTTCGAATTAATAGATCATTCTTACGAATTGGTATATAAAAAACCAAAAGCTGCGAAAAAATAATTTCACTTATCGCTTATAAGCTACCACTTACCAAGTGAAAAGCACCAATTTGCAGTCCTTGTTTTTATTTTAGAATAAACATCAGTACATTCGTTTCAAGCATATGTTAAAACAAATTTACATACTCCTTTTTTTATCTTTTTTGCTTTTAAAAGGCTATTCACAGTCGTATAATTTTAAGCATTACTCTGTTGAAAATGGATTGCCCTTTATTCAAATATTCTCCGTTTTTCAAGATGAGCGCGGTTACTTGTGGACTTCTGGATACGGTGGTTTGAGTAGGTTTGATGGGAAAGAATTTATTAATTACAGTCCTAAAAATGGTTTAGCAAATCATTATGTAAACGCTGTAACCTGCTGCACAAAAGGGAATTTATGGATTGGAACAAAAAACGGATTAAATGAATTTGTAAACGAAAAAACATTTAACACTTACACAACTAAAAACGGACTTCCATCAAATGTTATTTTAACACTTGCTTCCGATAAAAAAAACAGCTTATATGTAGGAACAGATAATGGATTATGTGTTTTAAGAAATGATAAGTTCGAAGAATTTTCTTCATTAAAAGGGCAAGCGATAAAAACCATCTTAAACACTAATAACCTCGGAATTGTAATAGGCACAAATAATGGTGTTCATATTCTTAAAGACCCAAACAGTAAAACTACATCCACTATTATTTCTAATGTTAATGCAAACTGTTTAACTGTAAGTGGCTCCACACTTTGGATTGGAAGCGCAAACGGATTAATTAAATATGATTTCATAAGTAAAAAACAAGTTTTATTCGGGGTTTCAAATGGTTTAATAGATGAAAACATTACTTCTTTAACAAGTGATTTAAAAGGAAATCTATGGATTGGAACAAAAACAGGTTTAATGAAATTTAATGGGAAACGGTTTTTGTATTACAAAATATCTTCCGAAGCAAACAGTAATAATATTTTATGTTCTACTATTGATTACGAAGAAAATATTTGGTTTGGAACACACGCTGGATTATTTAAATTTAGAGATGAAGGATTTATCAGTTATGGCGCTCATGATGGTTTAAACAATACAATGGTTTTTCCTATTGTTAGAGATAATAACCAAGCGCTTTGGATAGGAACTGAATCGGGCGGCTTATTTAAATACGAAAATAATATTTTTGAGCAGCAAAAAAACACTGTTCATGTTGGCGATACTATTAATTGCTTCTTAAAAGAAAACGATAAGCTTTGGATAAGCAGTAATTATGGGCT
Source organism: Bacteroidota bacterium (assembly GCA_947474485.1). Lineage (GTDB taxonomy): Bacteria > Bacteroidota > Bacteroidia > B-17B0 > Aurantibacillaceae > JADJDM01. The sequence continues at coordinate 5,988 of CANJJP010000039.1, forward strand.
TTCGGTTTATCGCAATAAATCTTTTCATTTGGTAAAAAACTTGCCTGCAGCAAATACCTATAGAGTTACTAAAGACAAACAAAATAATTATTGGATTGGATTAGTTAATGGCATAATCAAATGTAAAATCAATGAGCAATACAATGCGACAGATATAGAATATTTTACATTTGAAAACACAGCGGCAGATTGTCAAACTTGGGCAATTATGGAAGATAATCTTGGGCAAATATGGGCAGGAGTTTACATGGCAGGTTTGTATAAATTAGAAAACAACAAATTCGTTCGCATGAATGAAAAACTTGGAATTAAAGACGATGATATTTTCTCAATAGTAAAAACCCGGACTGGGACATTGTACGCAGGTTCATTAGATGGTGTCTACCAAATAAATCCTACCACCTTACAAACCTTTCACTTTAATGAGGAAAACGGACTGAGCTCAAACCTTGTTTATACATTATTGCTAACTAATAATGATAATATATTGTGGGCAGGCACCAATCAAGGGGCAAATAAAATTAATTTATTCGATTATAATCAAACAGGTACAGTTAACATTACGCATTATGGAGAAGCAGACGGATTTAAAGGTGTAGAGTGTAACACGGGCTCGTGGGTAGATGAAGATGGCATTATTTGGTTTTCTACCGTAAGTGGATTGGTTCGTTATAATCCAGAGCAATACACATTAAACGATAAAGAGGCTAAACTAAGTTTTACTGGACTAAGGTTATTTTATTCTGACACGACATTACCCAACAATGCAATGCTATCACACGACTACAATAACATTAGTTTTAACTATTCTGGAATTTGTTTAACTAATCCCGAAAAGGTTAAATACATTCACAAACTTGAAGGATTTGACAAATACTGGAGCCCAGAATCAAATGAAAACCTTACACGTTATAGTAATTTACCTCCTGGTGCATATACTTTTAAAGTACGTTGCAGTAATAATGAAAACATTTGGAATCAACCCATTGAATTTAGTTTTACAATTGAAAAACCCATTTATCAGCGCTGGTGGTTTATTTTAGCATGTATAGGGTTTATTGTTTCAATTATCATTTTAATATTCCGAATTAGATTAAATCAAGTACAACGCAAACAAGCAATTGAAACTAAACAACAAATCGAAATTTCTAAAAACCAATTGAAAGCCTTGCGCTCACAAATGAATCCGCATTTTATGTTTAATTCATTAAACTCGATTCAAAACTTTATTTTAAATAATAAAGACGATAGAGCTGTAATGTATTTAAACAAGTTTGCAAAGTTGATGCGATTAATTCTTAATAATTCGGAAAAATCACATATTACGTTAAGTGAAGAATTAGAGGCAATGCGTTTGTATATTGAACTGGAACAAATGCGTTTTCAAAATCAATTTCAATTTAAAATTAAATTGGGTGACGACATTGATCCTGATTATGAACAAATACCAACCATGCTTATTCAGCCATATGTTGAGAACGCCATATTGCATGGTTTAAATCCAAAAAAAGATGCTGGTCTTTTGCAAATTGATATTCGTTTAGCAGGAAGCGTGATGATTTGTTCCATTATCGACAATGGAATTGGAAGAAAAAAATCAGCTGAAATGAAGCGCAATTCGGCTAAAGAACACAAATCCATGGCAATGGACATTACTAAACAACGTTTGCAAATTTTGAATACAATGAATCAATCTAATTTAAGCGTAAGAATAAATGATTTAAAAGATGAAAAAGGTTTGCCAATAGGGACAAAAGTTGATATATTTATTCCGATTACATAATTAAATTTTTAACGCCATGATAAGAGCAGTAATTGTAGAAGATGAGCCACAAAGCAGAGAACTGCTTGCAGCCTTAGTTGCAAAAAATTGTGCAGGTGTAACAGTGGTAGAAACTGCCATTAACGTGGAAACTGGTGTTGAAGCAATTAAAAAACATCAACCCGATTTAGTTTTTCTTGATATTTCGATGCCTGATGGAACGGGTTTTGATTTGCTTGGAAAAATTCAAAATCAAAAGCTAGATGTAATTTTTACAACGGCAACCGATAAACATGCAATAAAAGCAATTAAATATTCGGCACTTGATTATCTTTTAAAACCAATAGATGTAGAAGAATTAATTGCAGCCGTTAATAAGGTGCAAGAAAAAAAATCATCTGTAAGCGACGTACAAAACCTTGCATTTCTTTTACAAAACTTACAGCAAAAAAATGATAACTATTCTAAAATCACTTTACCTACAGGTAATGCTTATGAAATCGTAAACATTCCAGATATTATTCGTTGCGAAGCAGAAGGTAGCTACACTAATTTTTATTTAAACGGAAATAAAAAAATAATGGTGTCGGCAAGTTTAAAACATTACGAAGATTTATTGCCTGAGAAAGATTTTATTCGCGTTCATCATCATCACCTCATCAACATGAATCATGTTATTCGTTTCTTAAAAGTAGATGGTGGATATGCAGTTATGAGCGACGGAACGCAAGTTGAAATTTCGAGAAGAAAAAAAGATGCCTTTTTGGAAAGACTGAATAAACTTTAAAATAGAATTAAGACTTCTAGATTCAAGAGACAAGTCTCGTTCTATCTTACTCTTACCAGTTTTACTGGAGATTTTATTATTTACCGATGCTGTTACAACGTATTCGCCATGCGGCAATTTTTGCTCTGGATCATATGCTGCAATGTATTGTGGAGTTGCGTTCATAAACACTTTTGGAAAAAATTGGTTTCCCTTTTTATCTTGAAGTACAACTAACACTTCTTTGCCTGCAAATCATTTTAGTAACAAATTTAACTCTTGTCCGACGCTTGGGTTTTGCGAAACAGCATTGTAGAAGATAATATTTCTTCTGCTTCCACATAATGAATTTTTGCATTAGAATATACTACTTCTTCATTAGCTTCATTCACTTGTTTTAATCTGTAATAGGAAACGCCTTCTGCTGGCGTATAATCTGCGTCAAAATACTCCATGTAATTTCCTGTTTGGCTTGCGCACTCTGCAAGTGTAAATTCTTCAAAGGTTTTTTCGTCTTTAGAACGTTCAACAATGTAAACTGCTTTTGTGCAATTTGTTTTTGAAACTCATTTAATATCTATTTTATCATGGTTTTGAATAACTTCAAAATAAACACTTTCAACTCCTAAGTTTTTTGTTTCGGCAATACTTGTTAATCCAAAGGCACAAGCTACAACAAGAAATAATTTCCGAAGAATTAATTAGCATCCCACGTCTTTAACTAAATCAGTTTAACACTTTATTAACATAAAAACATCTTAAATACAATCGCTTGATTTACAAATGTTTGAAAATAA
>CANJJP010000040.1 GCA_947474485.1 Bacteroidota bacterium
ACATAATCTTGTCCGCTACCTTCAATGCCTCCATTGTATTTATTAAAGTTTACATCTGTTTCTGCTTCACCTACTATTTTTGTAGTATCGTAAGCAGGATGTGTTGTAACAAATCCTTCGGGCGGAAGTCGGTTATCTTTTAATGTAATAGCAGCTCTTTCTAAAACAGTTGTTTTATCTCCATTTACATCTCCCATTACCATTTCATACACTTGTGTTTGTGTATCGGTATTAATAATACTGTAATGTGGCTGATGACTTGGAGGCGCATTTTGCAATGCATAATTAGGCGTGAATAATCCTGATTTAAAAATAGTGTCTTGGTTTGCATCTATTGCCACTACTTGCACCACAGCTCTTCGGCTTGGATATCCAGATGGGAATTTATGCCCAGCTTTATTGGTTAATTTAAAACGTACAAAAGCACTGTCTTGTGTAACACTGTCTAGTAATAAGTCAACATTTAAAGTATTTAATTTTAAATTACGTGTAGTAACTGCAATAGTAGAATCAAAGTTTTTATCTGATACATTTATTCCTAAAGCCGCTTTGTTATTCTTAATCAACTTCACCATAAATTCATTTCCACCCATAAACTTGTGGCGGTTAAATGGTGAGCGTGGTGGTAAATTTAAATATTGGTTAGCAATAATTACCGAGTCATCAACACGTGGCATGTGGCAATTTTGACAAGTAACATTATCCGAAGCTGATGATGAATTTAACCACTCATGATAGGTTGCTTGCTCTACATATTTATTACCAGTTAGGTTTCCAGCTAAATCAGCAGTGTTGGTTACTAAGGTGTGACATGATGAGCATACTTTTGATTCGCTCATGTGTGCTCCATAACTTGGCGTCATACCAACATACAATTGCATTGGCCCCATTACTGGATCGGTGTATGGTCCGTACAAAACTCTATTTGTATCATAAGGTATTTGCCCAGAGAACATTTGTCCAAGTCCGTCAGGTCCAATGGCGTGGCAACCCACACAACTAACTCCATTTAAACCCAATGAATCCAATTCTAAATCAGCAATGGTGTAATGTGGATTACCTTTGTAAAAAGAAGTGTAATGTCCCATTGGTGCATGGCAGGAAGTACATTTATCTTGCAGTTCATTTGCATGAGCTGGATTGATTAAAATCTCATGACTCACCTTTGCTCTCCACAATGGATCTTTAGCAGAGTTTGCCATCATAGATGATTCCCAATCATCGAACACGTTTACCGAAACTCCATTAGCATCAACATTAGCATATTGTGTAGAGTCGTATCCATGGCAAGTTCTACACTCTTTTGATTGCAAAAAATATTGTCCATCTTCAATAGGCTCCAACACTTGCATCAATTGCAATTGCTCTCTTTCCTTTTCAGTGTGAAATCTTTTTTTGTCACCGTCTTTTGCAAATGCATTTAAGATGGTGTTAAAGCCCAAAACAAAACTCATAAGAGCTACGATAATGGCGATTTTTTTTAGTTTCATGGTATTCGTTTTTTTAAATATTTATGCTTGTACTTTTACTCCAATAATTAATATGTCATCTATTTGTTCGTGATTACCTTTCCAATCGTTAAAATTTTTGAGAAGTATTTCACGTTGTTCATCCATCGGTTTAGTGTAAATTTGTCCAAGTAATTTTTGCAAATTACCCACCATCATTTTTTTGCCCCGCTCTCCTCCAAACTGATCGGCATAACCATCACTAAATACATACAATGAATCTCCATCTTTCACTTTTATTTCGTGAGGTGTGAAAGGATGTTTTTGTTCTAAGTCTATACCACCGATGGCAAATTTATCTGGCTTCACAATTTCACAAACACCTTCGCAATCTTTTCTGAAAATCCAAAGCGGACGATTAGCTCCAGCATACTCAATCGTCATAGTTTTTTTGTTGAAGGCGCAAAGGGCAATGTCCATACCGTCTCTACGTTCAAACTCACCTTTGTTTTGGTTGAGTGCAGCTTTTACACCGCTATCTAAATGATTTAAAATATTAGCAGGTTCAAAAACATTTTGTTCAGCAACAATCTCTGTTAACAATGAGTTTCCAATAATACTCATGAATGCACCTGGAACACCGTGGCCTGTACAATCGCAGGATGCAAAATAATTTTTCCCATCGCGTTTTGCAAACCAATAAAAATCTCCACTCACAATGTCTTTTGGCATGTACAACACAAAAGACTCTGGTAAATCTTTTTTCAATATTGCCTGCGCGGGTAACAATGCAGTTTGAATATCCTTTGCGTATTTTATACTATCGGTAATTTCATTGTTCTTGTGTTCGATAATTGATTTTTGTTCGAGCACTTCTTTGTTAATCAATTCAACTTTTTCTTTCTCATCGCGTAATTCTTTTGTACGTAGGACTACCGTTTCCTCTAGCTTAATATTATTTTGACGAAGCTTAGCTGTTTTATAAGTGTTGTATGCATAAATACTTGCAATTACAATTACAACACACATTCCATAAAACCACCATGTACGATACCAAGGTGGAAGAATAGTAAACTTAAAAGTTGTTGGTGTTTCGTTCCAAATACCATCGTTGTTCATTGATTTAAGAAGGAAGGTGTAATCGCCAGGTTGTAAAGAAGAGTAAGTAACCTCTAAACGTGAAACAGGTGGCGACCAATTATCATCAGCTCCTTCTAGTTTAAATGAGTAAAGAACTTTTGTTGAGTTTGCATGACAAATACCAACGAAGTCGAAAGTAACGTGGTTTTTATCATAAGGTAAAACCAATTCATTTGGTAAACCCGAAAGTGTATCAATGCTGCTTGAGTAATCAGTAAAATCTGCAGGTTCAAAAAATAAACGAAGTCCGGTTAAATGTGTTCTTGTTTCTTGATAATTAGTTTTATCGAAGCGAGGATTGTAAATAGTTACACCTTTAATTGTTCCGAACCAAATGTTACCATCGTTTCCATGCGCCGCAGCATTCATGTTACACTCCAATCCTTTTAATCCTTCTTCTTTTCCATAATGTTTGGTTACTATTTTACCTGTTTGATAGTATTCGTTTAAATTTAATCTATCTAATCCGCTATTTGTTCCAATCCATAAATTATTTTTATCATCTAGTTGTATTAGCCACACTTGGTTAGATGACAAGCCCATTGTATCGTTAATGTTTTTAAATGTTGTTCCATCAAAATGATACACGCCGCTTTCGGAAGAGAACCAATAATTGCCTTTCGAATCTTGAACAGTTGAATAAACAGGAATGTTTTTAAAATTAGTGGAAGCATTAAAATGCGTGATTTTTTTGTTATGATATTTTGTAATACCAACATTGGTAGCCAACCAATACGCTCCTTGTTTATCTTGAAATACATTGTAAATGGGAACATCTTCTGTGCCTTTTTTGTCAAGTATTTCAGGAATAGGAATAAATTTTGTTCCATCAAAATAACATAAGCCATCATTTGTGCCAACCCACATTATACCCTCTTTATCTTTTAACAAGGAATAAATATTAGTATCAGGAAGTCCGTTTTTTCCCGCATAGTCTTTCATGTTCAAACCATCAAAAACTGAAATGCCGGTTTGAGTGGCAAACCAAATTGCTCCAAACTTATCTTCACTAATAGCTTGTACTGTTTTATCAATGATGCGCTGATTTTTTTCTTTAGCGCCAACATGAAAGCGTTTAAACTCTCCATCGCCAATCATAACTGCCCCGCTTCTTCCCGAGCCAATCCAAACATTTCCTTTCGAATCTTGCAAGCAACAATTCACATAATCTTCAGGCAATCCATTGGCAGCGCTGTAGTTGGTAAACATTTCGTTGGTGAGTTTTGTAATTCCAAAGCCATTTGTTCCAAACCAATAGTTACCCTCTTTGTCTTGCATTCCGCATAAAACACCATCACCAATTAATCCTTTATGTGTTTTGAAATGATTTGCCAATTTATCATTTGCGTATTTATAAATTCCATTTTCGCTACACAACCAAAGCGCATTTTGATTATCCTTAAAAATGCCTGTAAATCCCACATTGTCTTGTCTACTTATGTTTACTTCTATTTTTTTATCTTGCGGAGAAACAAAAACAGAGCCAGCAACACTTCCTAGTATTACATTTCCTTTGTGGTCTTCATTAATTGAGCGGATAAAATTTTCGTAAGAAAAAAAGCCATTTTCTTTTGAAAACACAATTGTTTTTTTTGTTTCGGGATTAAATTTTATTGCTCCATCTTTCAACGTTCCAAACCACATATTCCCGGCAGCATCTTCAAAAATAGTAAACACCGCTTTGCCAGATAAAATTTCGTTAGGATTAAAGGGAATTATTTTTCCGTTTACCAAGTTGCAAATTCCTTTATTTGTTCCGATCCAAATTTTTTCGTTTCTATCAATGTAAACAGAGTACACAGCATTTTCTGGTAGTCCATCTTTGCTTGTGTAATTTTTAAATGTTAAACCGTTATATACACTCAAGCCATCGTAAGAAGCAAAAAACAGCTCGCCTTTTTTGTTTTGAGTAATAGAATAAACGTAATTGCCAATTAAACCATCTTTAGTTGTGTAGTTTTTAAATTTAATTCCATCGTATTTAGAAATACCTCCACCATTTGTTCCAAACCACATATAGCCTTTTGCATCTTGAAACAAACTAAAAACTTGAGATTGCGCTAAACCATCTTCTACGTTGTAATTTTTAAAATTATAAGTTTGCCCCAAAGCAATAAAATTGCAGAGAATAAATACAATAGGTAAAAGTAGTTTGCGAGCTAACATGTTAGGTGGTAAATATAGGGAATTGCAATTAAAAAAGGAAGCCGTTCATGTATGACTTTTTTTAGTAAATTCGTATAAATAAGTATTTATGAACCCAATATTAAACAACAACCAGTTTTTTGTAAAAGAACACACTGGTATTTTTAAAGCAGCAAATAATTTTGATGTTTTAGACCCTACTTCTAGGCAGATAATTCTTAATTGTAGGGAAGATAATTTAGGTGGATTTACCAAAATGCTTCGTTTTACTGATTATAAACGCATGACCCCCTTTCATTTAGAAATAAAAACTCCAGCTGGCCAAAAAGTTATAACTGTTAAAAGAGGAATTTCAATTATCTTATCTACTGTAGAAGTGTTGGATGAAAACGACAGAATAATAGGATATTTTAAACAAAAATTTTTCTCAATAGGAGGGAAGTTTGATGTGTTAGATGCAAACAACCAAGTTTTGTGCACGCTAAAAGGTAAATGGACAAGTTGGGATTTTAAGTTTATGCAAGGTGAAACCGAATTAGCACATGTTAGCAAAAAATGGGCAGGTTTGGGTAAGGAATTATTTACAAGTGCAGATAATTATATGCTTGAAATTAAACCTGTTGTTGCTTCGAACAGCCCAATTCGTCAAATGATTTTAGCGGCTGTTATGTGTATTGATATGGTTTTAAAGGAATAGCTAATAAATTGTAATGATTTTATTCTTTGTCTAATTCTGTATTTTTACATTGTTAAATAAAATATCTTTGCCTTATGTATAGAACAACTTCTTATTTATCTTTAATTCTTGGAAGCTTGGCAGCTTTGTCAGTTATTAGTGTCCAGTTTTTATTTATTGGCTTAATGTGTTCCATTTTAGGTTTTGCCGCTTCCATCTTTAATATTTTTATTCAAACAAAATATCAAATGGAAAAAAGATTATTTACAAGAGCACACTTAGGTTTGGTTTTATCATCTATCCCTGTAATTTACATTATTATTATAGTATTGATATTTAAGGAATAATATGATTGTCGCTGTAAAAAACTATTTCTCGCTTATAAAATTTAGTCATACTATTTTTGCATTACCATTTGCTTTAATTGGATTTACCTTATCAATAAAGGATGACTTAAGTAAATTTAATCTACTGCTTTTAGTATATGTTGTCTTGTGCATGGTATTTGCGCGCAGCGCAGCTATGGGCTTTAATCGTTACATCGATAGAAAATTTGATGCAATGAATCCTCGAACTAAAACACGTGAAGTTCCGGCCGGCGTAATATCAGCAAACGCTGCATTAGCTTTTGTGATTATTACAAGTTTATTATTTGTTGCAACAACATGGTTAATTAATCCAATCTGTTTTTATTTATCACCCATTGCTTTATTAGTTGTGTTGGGTTATAGCTACACTAAACGTTTCACTGCTTTGTGCCATATTGTATTAGGTATTGGCTTAGCATTAGCGCCAATTGGTTCTTATTTAGCTGTAACAGGTGAGTTTGCTTGGCTTCCGTTATTGTTTAGTTTTACTGTTTTGTTTTGGGTAAGTGGTTTTGATATTATTTATGCATTGCAAGATGAGGAGTTTGATGTGTCGCAAAATTTAAAATCTATTCCGGGTTATTTAGGAAAGAAAAACGCATTGCGTTTAAGCGAATTGTTACATGTGCTAAGTGCAGCAATTGTAATTTTCGCAGGATATTACGCTCAATTTGGAATGATATATTGGGCAGGTGTAATAGTATTTTGCAGCTTATTAATATATCAGCACTCTATTGTAAAGCCCACTGATTTAAGCAGAGTTAATTTAGCATTTGGCACAACCAACGGAATAGCAAGTGTTATTTTTGCTTGCTTTACAATTGCAGATATACTTCTTAAGTAAAATAAAAATATTACTTTGTGAAATTAATAACCTTAAACTCTGTTCTTCTGTTTACTGCATGTTCTTCCTCAGCACAGTTTACGTCATTACCACATTTGTTTTTAAGTTTTGATTCTCCGAAACCAATAGCAGTTAATCGTTTTTTGTTAATACCATTTTCAGCAATGTAAGCAACTGCAGACTGCGCTCTCTTTTTGGATAATTGCATGTTATATTCATCTGATGAACGTGAATCGGTATGCGAACTTAACTCAATTGTAATTTGAGGATTATCTTTCATTATCTTAATTAGTTTATCTAATACTTTTTTTCCAGCATCATCAACTTGCGCATCATCATAAGCATAATATAGATGCTCTTCTATAGTGATATTTGCGCTCGGTATGTTTTTGTTAAAGTTCATAGTATCTAACCAAGGGTCGTTGATGTAAATATCAGTTAATTGATTTTCTTCACCTTTTAAGATTTGAAATTCAAACCCTTTTTCGTTTCTGTAAATTTCTTTAACTATTTTTCCATCGGCTGATTTTAAAGTGATTTTTTTGATGCCTGCAAGTCTTGGGTCATCTTCGTTAAATTCTATCACATAACTCTTTTCTGCTAATAATTTATCGAATTTAATTTTTCCGGAACCATCAGTAGTATCACTTTTAATAAGTGAACGGTTTTCATCTTTTAGATACACAATTAAATTTGGTATCGGTTTTTTGTTTTCATCAAAAACTGTCGTTCTAAAGTCTAATAACATTTCAGTATCTTCAACAGAAAGTTCAGAGATATTTGATTTTTCTCCTTTTAGAATGTGATACTCAAATCCTTTTTCAGTTCGTAAAATTTCGCGAGTAGTTTTGCCATCATCTGATTTAATTACAATTTTCTTGTAAGCACTTAGTCGGGTATCCTGTTCATCAAATTCTACAATGTAGCTTTTGTCACCAAATAATTTATTGAATTTAATTTTACAAATAGCATCAGTTGTTTCTGTTGCCAACAATTTTCCTGATTCATCTTTTAAGAAAACTTTTAGATTAGGGATGGTATTGTTTTTATCGTCATAAACAGTAGTTTTAAAGTTTAATTCTATGTTAGTGTCTTCAACTAACATTTCTGATAGATTAGATTTGTCTCCTTTTAAAATCTGTAATTCAAATCCTTTCTCGTCTCTAAGTATTTCTCTGGTGGTTTTACCATCATCTGAATTAATGATGATTTTTTTATACTTATTTAATCTACTATCTTTCTCATCAAATTCAACAATGTAGTTTTTGTCGCCCATTAATGTGTTGAATTTTATTTTACCAATTCCATTCGTTGTTTGTGTCGAAAGTATTTTTCCATTTTCGTCCTTTAAAAAAACTTTTAAGTTGGGAATGGTAACATTGTCTTCATTGTAAATAGTTGCCATAAAACTCAATGAAATGTCCGAATCTTCAACTAGCATTTCGGAGATCGTGTTTTTTTCTTTGTTTAATAAATGTAAGCTAAAAGTACCTTTTTCATTGGTTGTAGTTGTTAATAGCGTTTTTCCTTTATTGTTGGTTAAATATATTTTTGTTCCAGGTGCAAGTAATGAGTCTGATTCTACAATTTCAATTAATATGGATTCTCCTGGAGGAATTTTGGTGAATACAAATGCACCAAACTGATTGGTAGTAGTTTCATCTATTATATTTCCATATTTATCTTTAGCAACTATTTTAGTGTTTGAAATTGGAAGTGAAGGTGAATCGTTAAACAATAAGTTACCCGCTAATATTTTATCATCATCCAAATCCATATCGGGCAATGCATTCGGGTCGCTTGGTAAATTTTTAAACACAAATTTGTCGCCTGCACTTGCTCCGCTTACTCTTACAATACTGTGGTTTTTATCTGCAAAATAATAGTGTTTCATGTTTGAAAACAAACTATCATTTTCATCTATATCAACCAAATATTTTTCATTTGTTTTTAATGAGCTAAATTTAAAGTAACCATCTTTATCAGTTCGTGTTGTTGCAATTGGATTTCCTAAACTATCTTTTAGTTCAAGCTTTATGTTTTCAGAAGGGTCAAATAGGTCTTTACTGTTTAAAACAAACCCTTCAAACTCAATATATTTTTGCGTAAAAACAAAACTAAAAATATCATCGCTTCCATTTCTGTTACTTGATACAAATCCATTAACTGAGTCGGTAAAGTAAATCGAAAAATCATCTGCTGGAGAATTAATCCCTAATCCTTCATTTCTGTTTAAAACCCATCTACCTTCTACTTGTGTTGCGCTAAACACATCTAAACCGCCAAATCCAACATGTTTGTCGGAAGAAAAGAATAGCATTCCATCTTTTCTCATGAAAGGGAATAACTCATTACCTAATGAGTTTACACTTGGACCTAAATTTATTGGTTTAGCCCAACTATCGCCTACTTTTTCGCAAATGTATAAGTCAGTTCCGCCATAACCTCCTGGCATATCACTTGAAAAGAAAAGATATTTCCCGTCCTTCGAAACACTTGCATGGCCTAACGAATATTCATCACTGTCATAAATAAATTTTTTGGGTTTTCCCCAGGTTGTTCCTTTCTTAGTCATGAAATAAAGTTTCGATTGATTAACAAAGGATTTATTTTTTTCTAC
>CANJJP010000041.1 GCA_947474485.1 Bacteroidota bacterium
ATTTGTTAGTGAACCCTACCGTGTTGGAATCCATGTTGTGCCAATTTTGCTATTAGCTAACTTGTTCTTAGGAATCTATTACAATCTTTCTATTTGGTATAAACTTACTGGACAAACTAAGTTTGGCGCGCTTATAACCATTGTTGGAGCAGCAGTTACACTTGTGATAAACTTTATTTTTATTCCTAAATATCATTACACTGCTTCAGCCTGGGCAACTTTGCTTTCATACGGCGTAATGATGATTATTTCTTACTTTCTGGGAAAAAAATTCTACCCAGTAAAATATAATCTAAAAAATATTTTCTTTTTCTTTTCAATCGCTTTATTATTTTACTTTATCTCATTAAGTTATAAAGGCTCAGTATCAACAACAGTTGAGCTAATAATTAATAATATTTTTGTACTTCTCTATTGTTTCATTTTTTACAAATTCGAGTTACCTAACTTAAAAAAAGCAAAGTAAATGACAATCAAAATCATTAATCATAGTGCTCACGATTTACCAAACTATGCAACCGAGCAATCTGCTGGAATGGATTTAAGAGCTAACTTAACAGAAAGCATAGAACTAAAACCGTTGCAAAGAACATTAGTTCCAACAGGATTATTTATGGAACTCACCAAAGGGTATGAAGCGCAAATAAGACCAAGAAGTGGATTAGCTTTTAAAAATGGAATTACTGTATTAAACTCCCCGGGTACTATTGACGCAGATTACAGAGGCGAGATAAAAGTGTTATTAGTAAATTTATCTAACGAAACATTTCTAATAAACAATGGCGAACGTATTGCACAAATGGTAATTGCAAAGCACGAAACCATTAAATGGGAGTTAGTAAAATCATTAGAAGAAAGCGAAAGAAGCGCTGGTGGATTTGGAAGTACCGGTACAAAATAATATAAATATAACTCTATTATGAAAACAGTAGACAATTTTAACTTCTCAAACAAACGCGTTGTAATGCGCGTAGATTTTAATGTTCCTTTAAACGAAAAATTTGCAGTAACAGATGATACACGCATACGTGCTGCATTGCCAACTATTAAAAAAATACTTGCTGATGGTGGATCATTAGTGTTAATGTCGCACCTTGGGCGCCCAAAAGAGGGGCCAACAAATAAATATTCGTTGCAACACATTGTTGCCGATTTAACAAAAGCAATTGGCGTTGATGTGAAATTTGCAAACGATTGCATTTCAGAAAAGGCATTCAACATGTCATCTAATTTAATAGCGGGGCAAGTTTTATTATTAGAGAACCTTCGCTTTTACAAAGAAGAAGAAAAAGGTGACCTGGCTTTTGCCGAAAAACTTAGCAAGCATGGTAACTTCTACGTTAATGATGCATTTGGAACTGCTCATCGTGCACACGCTTCAACAACTATTATTGCTCAGTTTTTTGATAGCAACAGTAAATGTTTTGGTTATGTAATGGCTGGTGAAGTGGCAAGTATAAACAAAGTACTTATACAAAGTGAAACGCCATTTACAGCAATCATAGGCGGGGCAAAAGTTTCGGATAAAATTATGATTATTGAGCAATTGCTTAATAAGGCAAACAACATTATTATTGGTGGTGGTATGGCATTTACTTTTGTTAAAGCTGTTGGCGGACAAATAGGCAAATCACTTTGTGAAGATGATCGTTTAGAAGTTGCAAGAGATTTATTAGTAAAAGCGAAAGCAAAAGGTGTTAACCTATACATTCCTACTGATGCAATTGTTGCAGACAATTTCGCAAATGATGCAAACAAAAAAGAATGTAAAATTGATGCAATTCCTGATGGCTGGATGGGATTAGATATTGGCGCAGAAACAATACAAAAATACAGTCAAGTAATCGCAGCATCAAAAACCATTTTATGGAATGGCCCGATGGGTGTTTTTGAAATGAGCAGTTTTGAAGCAGGAACAAAAGCAGTTGCTGATAGCATTGTAACAGCTACATCTAATGGAGCCTTTTCGTTAATTGGTGGTGGCGATTCGGTTGCAGCTATTAATAAATACAATTTAGCTTCAAAAGTTAGCTACGTAAGCACTGGCGGTGGCGCATTACTTGAATATATTGAGCAAGGAACGCTGCCAGGCGTGAAAGCAATAGCAGAATAATTTCTGTCACTTTTTTAGAAAGCACCAAACAAATCGATTACCTTTGTTTGGTGCTTTCGTCTTTTATAAAAAACATAGAATTAAAACAACTCTTTACTAAAAACCATAAATTATTACTTGGTGTTAGTGGAGGAAAAGACTCTATGGTACTTGCTGATTTATTAATGCAAGCTGGGTACAACTTTTCAGTAGCACATTGCAATTTTTGTTTACGTAAAGACGAAGCAGATATAGAAGAAGCATTTGTTGTTTCTTACTTTAAAGAAAAAAATATTGAAGTTTTCTCAACTCGCTTTAACACTGCTGACTATGCTGAAACAAAAAAACTGTCTATTCAAATGGCAGCGCGCGAATTGCGCTACAAATGGTTTCATCAATTAAAAACTGAACATCAATTTGACTATATAGTTACTGCACATCATTTAAATGATAACATCGAAACGTTTTTTATAAATGTACTGCGAGGGACTGGAATTAATGGTTTAAAAGGCATTCCCGAAAAAACGGATAATGTTGTTCGTCCTTTATTATTTGCCAGTTCCGAGCAAATCAAAGAATACATTACATCTAATAAAATTCAATACAAAGAGGATAGTAGTAACAGCGAAGTTAAATACCTGCGCAACAAATTACGCCATGAGCTAGTTCCAATGCTGAAAGAAATAAATCCAAAACTGGAAGAAACATTCAGTAAGGAATTCAATTATTTCAAAGAAGCGAATAATTTAATTGAAGAAACAATTACAAAAGAAATTGAAAGCATTTCATCTAATGCAAACAATGAAATTTCTTATGAAGTAAAAAAAGTGCTGAATAGTAATCATATCGGCTTGTTACTACATTATATTTTAAAACAATATGCATTTGATTCCTCAATAGAACTCCAAGTTTTAGAAGCAATAAAATCGGGGCAACCAGGCAAACTATTCATTAGTAAAACGCATACTTGCTTAGTTGATAGAGAGTCGATTATTGTTAAACTAAATAACAATCCAAGTATATTACAATCATATACAATAGAAAAACACACAAGTTCTATTTCTGATCCAATTAATTTAAATTTGAAAATAGTTGAAGAAGCAAAAATTATTGTGGAAGATAATTTAGTTTGCTTGGATTTTGAAAAATTATCATTCCCCTTACAAATAAGAAAATGGCAGGAAGGCGACAGTTTTCATCCGCTAGGGATGCAAGGAAGAAAGAAATTGAGCGACTTTTTTGTTAATCAAAAATATACACTCTTTCAAAAAGAAGAACAATGGTTGCTTACTTCTAGCAACCAAATCGTGTGGATTATTGGCAAAAGAATTGATGATAGATTTAAAGTTACAGAAACAACAAAACAAACATTGATATTAAAATTTAATGTCTAGTGGTTATTTAATATTTGAAGAAAAGCAATACTTGGGTCATAATAAGTTCTCTATTTTGATTCGGATGGGCCTTGCCTTGTTTTGCTTTATTGGGTATTATTGGAGCGAAAATCCAAAGCCGGTAGAAGTATCTGGAATTTATATTGCCCCCTACCCTGTAAGCAACATTCCGCAATCTGGGCAATTGTTTTTTATCTTAGGAATGTTGATTTTATTTATTTCATCTTTGCTTGTGTTTGTGCTTCATATTAAAACACGTGTTTATGAAAACTATATTTTACTAGATGGGTTTTGGAATGCGCGTCGTGTAAAAATTGATTTACGGAATATTCACACAGTAAAAAAAATGCGCTACAAAAAAAACAGTTTGCGCCGTCCAGTTTATAATTTACATGTTAGAGGAATTATTAAGTTTTTTACCACAGGTCACGAGTTTATTGAGCTCAGAGACAAGGACGGGCTGGTTTATCGCATTGGTTCACAGCGAGCTGCTGAACTAGCAAAAACAATCAGTAAACTTTTAAATAAATTTTGAATTTTTTGAAACTTATTCTTTAGATTTGGTGTATAATTACATTACATTCAAAACATGTCATTCTATGGAAACAACTCAATACCAATTAATCGATAAGGAAGCCGTTGCTAACTTACATTTTCCTGAAAACGACGTACTAACATCTGCTGAAAGCAAAGCGGAACGTGCCAATGACTTAAAAACGGCTATGACTTTAGGGAATTTAGAGCATACGAAAATCCGTATTTATTTTGAAGATGATACATCATTTAAGGTTGTAGATACAACTGTTTGGGGCATTACCGACAAACGTGTGATTTTAAAACAAGGATTAGTTATTCCGATTAACCGTGTGCATAAAGTAAAATTCTAATCATTTTCTCAAACAAAATGAAGAACTTCTTTTTATCTCTTTTTCTTATAATTAATATCTCTATTTATTCACAAGTGGCTTTAAACCCTGTAACATGGATTTTTAGTTTTGAAGCTATTAATGATAAAGAAGGTTTTATTGTGCTTAAAGCCACTATAGAAGACAAGTGGCATATTTATTCTCAGAAACAAAACGGAGATGGGCCAATACCAACCTCGTTTAACTTTAGTAATTCAAAAGCATTTTTAGCTGTTGACAGCACAATGGAGCCTAATTCGGAAAAAATTTATTCAGAAGTTTTTGGTACGGATGTAATTTCCTTTTCGAAAGAAGTTGTATTTAAACAAAAAATACAACGTAAAAACAAAAAGGAGTTCGAAATAAAAGGTGAATTAGAATACATGGCTTGCAACGACGCATCCTGTCTACCTCCTAAAACTATAACTTTCATTGTAACTGTTCCTATTTCTTCAACCGAAAAAACAAAATAATATACACCAATGGCATTAATTAAAGCAGTAAAAGGTATTAGCCCAGTATTTGGTGAAAATTGTTTTTTAGCAGAAAACTCAACTATTGTAGGCGATGTTGTAATGGGAAATGATTGTAGCGTTTGGTTTAATGCAGTTGTAAGAGGCGATGTTAACTCCATTAGAATTGGTAACAAAGTAAATATACAAGACGGGGCAGTTTTGCATTGTACTTACGAAAAAACTCAAGTTCATCTCGGCAATAACGTTTCCATCGGACATAATGCTATTGTTCATGGCTGTACCATTCATGATAACGTGTTAGTTGGGATGGGCGCTATTGTAATGGATAATGTAGAAATTTGTTCAAACACAATTATTGCTGCAGGAGCAGTTGTTTTGGAAGGCACAAAAGTAGCAAGTGGAAGTATTTATGCAGGTGTTCCCGCCAAAAAAGTAAAGAATATAAATCAAGAATTAATTAACGGAGAAATTGACCGAATTGCAAATAATTACCTCATGTATTCGAGTTGGTTTAAAGAATAAGGCTAGCTTGAGGCTATAAAACACATTACTCACTGAACTTTAACTAATTAGATTGGAAGAATTAGTCCCAGTTTCGAGCTTTTCATCAAAATAATCCCTATCTTTATACCTTAAAATCGATTATCATGAATTCCATTTTATTGGGTATTTTAGGAATGGGCGGTACAGAATTAACCGTTATTGTAATTATTATTTTATTAATGTTTGGTGGAAAAAAAATTCCAGAACTTATGCGCGGATTAGGTAAAGGCATGAAGGAGTTTAAAGATGCATCTAAAGGTGTAGAAAGCAACCCAACTGACGTAGAAAAAAAATAATTCCTACTTTACTGTGTATTCTTTCAAGAACATTTCATCACTTCAAGCTGATTTGAAAAATGGCTCTATTACCTGCACTAAGGTAGTAAATGAGCTGTTTGAACAAATCGAAAAAACAAAAAACCTCAACGCTTATTTAGAGGTTTTTACTGAGAGCGCTAAGCAACAAGCTACAGAAATTGACGCGAAAATTAAAAGTGGAACTCATGGTAAACTTGCTGGCGTTGTTATTGCTTTAAAAGATAACATTGCTTACAAAGGTTATAAAGTTTCAGCTTCATCTAAAATACTTGAAAATTTTACTTCGCTTTACAATGCAACTGTTGTTGAGCGTTTATTAGCTGAAGATGCTATACTAATTGGCCGAACAAATTGCGATGAGTTTGCAATGGGTTCATCCAACGAAAATTCTGCATTTGGAAAAGTTTTAAATCCAGTAAATACCAATACTGTTCCTGGCGGTTCATCTGGTGGTTCTGCTGCTGTAATGGCTGCAAACCTTTGCCACGTTGCACTAGGAAGTGATACCGGAGGTTCAATTCGTCAACCTGCATCATTTTGTGGAGTTGTTGGGGTAAAGCCAACTTACGGACGTGTTTCACGTTGGGGATTATTAGCTTACGCTTCTTCTTTTGATCAAATTGGTCCTTTAACTAAAACAGTTGAAGATGCCGCATTGGTTATGGAAGTTATTGCTGGTAATGATGAAAACGATAGCACATCTTCTTCAAAAGAAGTTTCAAAATATACAACGCAACTAAACGATTCTATAAAAGGAACAAAGGTTGCGTATTTAAAAGACTGTATGGAAAGCAGTGGATTAAATCCTGAGGTTAAAAAACGAATGGAGGAAACCATCGAAAAATTAAAAGCTGAAGGTGTAACTGTTGAAGGCGTTAATTTTCCTTACTTAGATTATTTAGTTCCTGCATACTATGTATTAACTACAGCAGAAGCTTCATCAAATTTATCTCGTTACGATGGTGTGCATTATGGCTACAGAAGTCCCAATGCAACTGACTTAGAAAGTACTTATAAAAAATCAAGGTCAGAAGGTTTTGGAAAAGAAGTAAAACGTAGAATTATGCTTGGAACATTTGTTTTAAGCGCAGGTTATTATGATGCGTATTATTCAAAAGCACAAAAAGTAAGAAGATTGTTACGAGATAAAACATTAGAGATTTTATCTAAATATGATTTCATATTAACTCCTTCTACACCAAGTGTTGCTTTTGAATTTGGGAAAAACAGCAAGGACCCAATTCAAATGTACTTAGAAGATATATTTACCGTACAAGCTAATTTAGTTGGAGTTCCAGCTGTTTCAGTGCCTGTTGGAGTAAATAGTGCAAATATGCCAATTGGAGCGCAATTAATGGCTAAACCATTTGAAGAAGGAAAAATGCTTACGATCTCTAAAGTAATTGAAAGCTTTAACAATTAATTGATTTTTCTTTTTTAAGAAAAACATAAAAATTAGTACCTTTAAATTATTAATTCAACAATTCACAAACTCAAAAAATTATATATTATGTTATCCAAAAAAATTGAAAACGCATTAAACGTTCAAATCGAATTAGAAGCTGCAAGCTCAAACACATACTTAGCAATGGCTTCTTGGGCTGAAGTACAAGGCTTAACAGGAGTTGCAAATTTTTTATACGGGCACTCTGATGAAGAGCGCATGCACTCTACCAAACTAATTAAATTTGTAAACGAGCGTGGCGGACACGGAATCGTTCCTTCTTTAAAAGCACCAGCTGCAAAATACAAATCGGTAACGGATGTTTTTGAAGGAGTTTTAAAGCATGAAGAAAAAGTTTCTCAGTCAATTAATGAATTAGTTGATTTATGCTTGAAAGAAAAAGATTATTCTACACATAACTTTTTACAATGGTATGTTACGGAGCAAATTGAAGAAGAATCATTAGCACGTACCAATGTAGATAAATTAAAAATGATGGGCGGAGAAAAAGCTGCATTGTATTTCTTTGATAGAGATATGGCTGCAATTGCTGCTCCTACAACTTCTGCGGAAAAACCAGCAAAATAATTTTAGCACAAAATACATTAAAACCTCAAGCTTAAAAGCTTGAGGTTTTTTATTGCATTAAGATTATTTTTACCTTTATAAAAATAAAACAACATGTTTATAAAAATTGAGCACATAGGTATTGCAGTAAAAGATTTACAAAAATCAAACGAATTGTTTTCTAAACTATTTGGTAAAGATCATTACAAAATAGAAAAGGTAGAAAGCGAACATGTATCTACTTCATTTTTTATGCTCGGCGACACAAAAATTGAATTACTTGAAGCCTCATCGCCTGACTCTGCAATTGCAAAGTTTATTGAGAAAAAAGGTGAAGGGATTCACCACATAGCTTATGCAGTTGATGATTTAGTTGAAGAAATGCAACGTTTAGAGAATGAGGGGTTTGAAATTCTAAATAAAGAACCAAAGAAAGGAGCCGATAATAAATTAATTTGCTTCCTTCACCCTAAAAGTACAAATGGAATATTGGTTGAGCTTTGCCAGGAAATTAAATAAAAAAACCCGAGAAGTAATTCTCGGGTTTTTTGTTTTTTATCTTCGGTTATTTATTGCTTTTTGTAACAATAATTTTTCCTACTGTTAATTTACTTGTCCCAGAAGCATTGCCTTCTTTTCCTTTATTAACTCTATATAAATAAGCCCCTTCGTTTAAATTGCTTATATCAACAGAATAAATATCTTGTTTGTTTTCAAACGAAACTGACATTACTTTTTGACCAACCAAGTTAAATAAATCAACACTTACATTTCCTTCTTCTTGGTTATCAATTGAGATGAACATAGTGTTTGACGCTGGATTTGGATAAACCTTAATGTCAGCATCGTTTTTAGTAATTGACTTTAATCCAACTGGGTTAATGACATTATAATGAACTTGAGCGCTATCAGATGATTCTTGTAAATCATTTAAATCATCACCACAGATTAGTGCGAATGCAACTTTAATTGAGTCACCTGCATTAATTGTAAATGGCCCTGAAGAAACAATATTTAATACATCTTCTCCATCTGCATCTGCAAATCCTGCTTGTTGTCGAGGTGTTGATAATCCTAAATATTTATCAGCTGTACTGTAATAATCTCCAGCATCATTAATATCCATTCCTCCTGCACCACCTGCGGCATTATCAATACCATAATGATTAGCAGCCTCCGGATTCAAAACTCTAATTCCAGCATATTTTCCATTTGCAGATATATTCCATGCATAACCCATCTTTCTAGACGCATCATA
>CANJJP010000042.1 GCA_947474485.1 Bacteroidota bacterium
TATTGAAGCGCTTTTATAATAAAAAGAAAATTTTGGGAGTTTGTTTAGGAATGCAGGCTATCGGAGAGTTTTTTGGAGCAGAATTAAAAAACTTAAATATGGTAGTTCATGGTGAAGCAGTGAATATGAATTTATGCATACATTCTCCAATTTTTAAAAATTGTCCCAGTAACTTTTTGGTCGCTCGTTACCATTCTTGGGTAATTGATAATAGTTTGCCAATTAGTGATTTGCAAGTGTTGGCTGAGGATGAAGAGCAAGAAATTATGGCAATTCAACATATAAATCTTCCAATATATGGCGTGCAATTTCATCCCGAATCCATTTTATCGCAATACGGCGAAATTATGATGAAAAATTGGCTTTCCCTTTAACAAATTCGTATTTTCGCTTATTTAATACATACAATATCTATGAAGAAAATTTTAGTTGCAAACCGAGGTGAGATTGCTTTACGTGTTATGCGTAGCGCAAAAGAAATGGGTATTAAAACTGTTGCTGTTTTTTCGGAGGCAGATAGAAATGCCCCCTTTGTTAGATATGCAGATGAAGCCGTTTGCATCGGGCCTCCTGCTAGTAGCCAAAGTTATTTAAAAGGTGATGTGATTATTGATGTATGTAAAAAATTAGGAGTTGACGGCATTCATCCAGGGTACGGCTTTTTATCTGAAAATGCTGATTTTGCAACTAAAGTAAAAGCTGCTGGAATTACATTCATAGGACCAAGCGCAGAAGCCATGGATATGATGGGCGATAAGCTGAGTGCAAAAGCTGCCGCAAAAAAGTTTAACGTACCAATGGTTCCTGGCAGTGCAGGGGCAATTAAAGATCTAAAGGAAGCTATCGAAGTAGCTTTAGCAACGGGATTTCCTTTATTAATAAAAGCTTCTGCCGGCGGTGGTGGAAAAGGAATGCGATTAGTTGAAAAAGTAGAAGATGTAGAAGAACAAATGAAACTTGCCATGAGCGAAGCTAAGTCTGCTTTTGGTGATGATGCTGTGTTTATTGAAAAATTCGTTTCTGGGCCACGTCATATCGAAATACAAGTGTTGGCAGATAATCATGGTAATACCGTTTATTTATTTGAACGCGAATGTTCTATTCAGCGTCGCCACCAAAAAGTTATTGAAGAAGCGCCTTCATCTGTTTTAACTCCTGAGCTACGAAAAAAAATGGGCGAATGTGCTGTTGATGTTGCAAAGGCTTGTAATTACAGCGGTGCAGGTACAGTAGAATTTTTGGTGGATGATAAATTGAATTTTTATTTCCTCGAAATGAATACACGTTTGCAGGTTGAACATCCAGTTTCTGAGATGATTACAGGTTTAGATTTGGTAAAAGAACAGATTAAAGTTGCACGTAACGAGAAGTTAAGTTTTACTCAAGATGATTTAAAAATTAATGGGCACGCATTGGAGGTTCGTGTATATGCCGAAGATCCACAAAATAATTTTTTACCTGATATTGGAAAATTAGAAACCTACCGTATTCCAAAAGGTACAGGAGTGCGTGTTGATGATGGTTTTGAAGAGGGAATGGATATTCCAATTTATTATGACCCAATGATTGCTAAGTTAATTACGCACGGTGCAAATAGGGAAGAAGCAATTGAACGTATGCTGCGTGCAATTAGCGAATACAAAATTGTTGGAGTAGAGACTACTTTGGATTTTTGTGCCTTTGTTTTAAAACATGAAGCTTTTACATCAGGTAATTTTGATACAAACTTTATTAAGTACCATTACAAGCCAGAATATCTTAATAAGCATAGCGCCGAAGAAGAAGCAATTGCAGCATTAGTTGCAGCAGGTTTGTTCGAAAAAAGCAGCGCAAATGTTGCAGTAGAATCAGGCAAAACTGTTAATTATTCTAAATGGAAAAAGAATCGCACGGCTTTGTCATAAAACCTTGGGTTACTTTTTGCGTACAAGAATATAAATAGGAAATAAATAATCATGAAAGCGCTGTTTAACATATTGTTTTTAGTAGTTTCGATTAACTTGTTTTCTCAAGAGGTAGTTGTTCCTAACGATTTAAAAATTCCTTTACGTGTTAATGCAATTATTGTAGGTGTTGACACATTTGCTTATTTATCTTTACCCATTATTTCTGTTGAAGCTCCGATGCCATTTGCGACAAAACGTAAGTATGCAGAGTGGACTCGTCTTAAACACAATGTAAAAAAAGCATATCCTTACGCGATTTTAGCTTCAGCCAGATTAAAACAATACGAGATGGTTTTAGAGAAAATGTCAAATGAAAAAGAACGCAAAGCATACATGGCTGTTGCTGAAAAGCAATTGCAAAAAGAATTTGGAGATGAATTAAAAAAATTAAGTATTAGTCAAGGAAGAATTTTAATTAAATTAATTGATAGAGAAACAGGAAATACTTCCTACGCATTAGTAAAGCAATTACGCGGAAGCTTCTCGGCGTTTATGTGGCAAAGTTTAGCTTCGCTTTTTGGTTCAAGCTTAAAAACTGAGTACGACCCAGAAGGTGAAGATAGATTAATTGAAGTAGCAATTAAGCAAATCGAATCGGGGCAATTTTAAGATACTTGCTTAACAAAAGACATAGTCCTTGGTCCCTCGATATTTTTCTCATCAAATGTTTTTTTAATTAATTCCATGATGTCTCCCTTTAACGGGCCTGAGTTTTTGAAGTCGGTAAAGAGTTTAATTGATATGGTGTAGCCGCCAGCACAATAATTATCAAAGCCTATATTTGGAGTTGGTTGTTCTAATATCCGCTCATCAGTTAAAATTGTTTTACGTAATAATTCTTTTATTTCTTCTATTGGATGCGTGTCTGCAATATCAACATTAATGTCAACTCTAGCGCTTCCCATTTTAGTATGGTTAATAATAAAACCATTAGATACTGCACCATTTGGTAAAATTATTGTTCTGTGATCAGGTGTGTTAAGTATTGTGTTAAAGATTTGAATCTCCTTTACTTCTCCCTTTTGATTCATAGCTTCTATTGTATCGCCAACCTTGTAAGGTTTGAAAATTAAGATTAAAACTCCGCCTGCAAAATTTCCCAAGCTACCTTGTAATGCTAAACCAACCGCTAAACCTGCTGCTCCTAAAATAGCAACAAAGGAAGTTGTTTGAAAACCTAACATTCCTGCAACGGTTATAAATAAAATAATTTTTAATCCAATACCAATTAAACTTTTTAAGAAAGTACGTAAAGAAACTTCTATGTTTCTCCGTTCCATACCTTTTACTGCTAGGTATGCAATTTTACGAATTAGCCATAAGCCAATTAGTAAAGTAATGATGGCTATAATTAAATTAGGTACAAATACTTTGGCCCACTCAATTAGTTTTGTGCTGTATTCTTGAACTAAATCAACATTCTCTGTTACTACAGTAGTAATTTCTTCTTTAGTGCGTGCCATTTTATTGGTTTAATGTATATAGTTTTCCTGGTAAGGATTTAATAATGTTGCTAAATTCCAATTGTAATAAAAGACCTGCAACTTCGCTTGTGGTAAAGCCTGCTTTAAAGCAAATTTCATCTACATGCATTGTTTCTTTATCTTTTATTGCATCAACAACAACTTGTTCTTTACTACTTAAATTTATTGGTAAAGGAATTTGTTTTGATTTTTTTTCTGATTTTCCAGTTGTTTCTTGCCAATTCATAACATATAATAAATCAGCTGCGTTTTCAATCAGTACCGCTTTATTCCTTTTTATAAATGCATTGCAGCCGGATGACATTTCATCATTGCTTCTTCCTGGGAAAGCAAATACATCTTTGTTATATGAATTGGCAATTTCAGCTGTAATTAATGAACCTCCTTTAATCTTTGTTTCAACAACAATTAAAGCGTCACACATACCTGCAACGATACGATTGCGTTTTGGGAAATTTTCTCTATCGGGATTTGTTTTGCTTATGAATTCAGTAAGTATACCACCTTGTTTTTCCATTTTGCGCGCAATGTTTGAATGTACTGCAGGGTAAATCCTATCATGCCCATGCGCAACAACGCCAACAGTATCCAACTTATTTTTTAGAGATGCTTGATGAGAATGAACATCAATACCATAAGCTAAGCCGCTTACAATTAATGCACCTGTTCCACTTAAATCCTCAATAAGTTTCTCTGTTACTTGCATTCCATAATCACTTGGAGTACGAGTACCAACAACCGAAATTATTTTATCTGCATTTAAGTTTGCATTTCCTTTGTAATAAAGTAATACGGGGGCATCGCTACAATATCTTAAGCGACGAGGATAATTTTCATCATCAATAAATAATACTTCAACTTTATTTTCTTCAATAAAACGCAGCTCTTTTTCTGCACACAATAATACTTCTTTGTTTCCAAGATTTGAAAAAAGCATGGATGCGGTTTTTTCGGCAATGCCAGGTATTTGTATGAGTTTTTGTTTGCTTTGTGTAAATACTTTTTCAGCACTTCCAAAAAAAGCGATTAAATTTTTAGCAGTAGCGTCGCCAATATTGGGAACTAAGGTTAGTGCAATTTTATATAAAAGATCTTTTTCCATTTACTACACTACAAATGTAAAATATTAATAAGGGAGAAAAAAGTAAAAACAACTATTGTGAAGAAATAATTTTTTCTTTTATGTCAATTGTAATAATAAATTGGACCGAGGATGCGAAATTATTTTTTATCAAGACGATGAGAAAAAGTGTGGTATAGCAGTGGCTACGGAACATTTTTTGAAGAAGTATTGGTGGAAAAGAATGAGCAGATTGGGCTAATTTTTTGTTATAATTGATATTAGCTCTTCATAGTTCGTTTTCTTTCCAATAAACTCCTTTTTATTGTTTTTGATTAATAACGTAGCAGGAATTGCACCTGTCCAGTCTTTCGAAACCTTGTCAATAAAACTTCCATCAACCTCATCTAACAAAATTACTTCGGTTGTGTATTTGTTTTTTTTAATAAAAGGGATAACGCGTTTTTTTAATTCTTCTTTAAAGTCTAGCGTAACTAAAATTACTTTTACTTTTTGATTTTTATATTCCGTGTTTATTTTTTCAAAATCAGGTAATTCTTGCACACAAGGCTTGCACCAGGTTGCCCAAAAATTTAAGATGTAAAGTGTGTCGTTGTTTTTTTCAATTCTACTTAATAGTTTATCAACTTTGTAAACGGGGATTTTATTTTGAGAAAATGCTGTAATAGAAAAAACAAAAGCGAATAGTGTTAGTATTCGCTTTATCGTTTTTATTGAGTTCATGTGAGATTTAAATTTCGCTAATTAACGTTTTCATAATCAAAGTCATCTTCGGCTCTTGAATAGCAGCTACACGTTGCACATCTTCGTGTGTTGTAACTTCTATTTTACCTGGCACACCTAAATCAGTAACAATACTAATTCCAAAGCAAGGTAAGCCTGCATGACGCGCAGCAATAACTTCTGGCACTGTGCTCATACCTACTGCATCACCACCAATAATACGAACGTATTTGTATTCTGCTGGAGTTTCTAATGTAGGACCAGTTAGGCCAACATAAACACCTTCGCTTACTTTAATATCTAAACGTTTTGCAATTTCTTTTGCTTTTGCAATTGCTTTGTGATCATAAGGCTCGCTCATGTCTGGGAAACGAGTTCCGAATGTGCTATAGTTTTTCCCAATAAGTGGGTTTGGAAATAAATTAATGTGGTCGTTAATAATCATGATTTCTCCAATTTCAAAATCTGGATTCATACCACCACTTGCGTTTGATAAGAATAACATTTTTATTCCTAATAATTTCATTACACGCACAGGCATAACAACTTGCTCCATCGAGTAACCTTCGTAAAAATGAAAGCGACCTTGCATGGCAACAACTCTTTTGCCTCCCAATAAACCAAAAATTAATTTGCCCGAGTGCCCTTCAACTGTGCTTACAGGAAAGTTAGGAATCTCTTCGTAAGGAATTACAAATTGCGTTTCAATTTCTTTTACTAATCCTCCTAAACCAGTTCCTAAAATGATACCGATTTCGGGTTGAAAATTATTCGTTTTCTGCTGAATATTTTTTGTGGTAAATTCTATTTGCTCTAACATATTTTAAAATTAAGTCGTTAAATTCTTGTGTTTTATTTTTTAAGTCAATTTCAATTGCTAAAACGTATAATGGTAATTTGTTTAACCTATCAGCAAATATACCATTTGTAATTTTAACCGCATCTTTTTCTGTCGTAATTATGAGCTTGTTTTCGCCTTTTATAGCTTCAAATTTATTAACAATTAAATTAATATCAGATTCAGAATATTCGTGATGGTCAGGAAAATCAATTTGTTCAACATCATTTGCGTATTCCTTAATAAATGTAACTAATGGTTTGTTATTAGCTATGCCTGAAAACAAAACAACGTTGTATTTAAATAATTCCATCTCTGCTTTAAAGTGTTCTTTCGAATCATAGGCATGATAAAGTGCGCCGTATTTTAAGTAAGAGAAAAACAAATGTTGATATGGCCACGGTTTAATATCTTTAATAACGCTTTTTAAATCAACATTAGTAGCATTGTGTGGTGTTTTTGTAACAATGATTATATCTGCTCTTGCTGAGTTTTTCTTCGCTTCCCTTAATCTCCCTGAGGGTAAGAAAGTATCGTTTATATATAAATCAGTATAATCTGTAAGTAAAATATTCATCCCCGCTTTTACGGCGCGGTGTTGAAATGCATCATCTAAAATAACCACTTCAGGAGCATTTGTTTCTTTTAATAAATTTTCTATTCCTCTAACACGCTTTGCGTCAACAGCTACTTTAATTTCGGGATGTTTAGTATGGAATAGCATTGGTTCGTCACCTAAAATTTCCGCAGTACTTGTATTATCTGCTAATATGTAGCCCTTACTTTTTCTTTTGTATCCTCTGCTTAATGTTGCAATAGCAAAATCTTTTTTCAGTAAACGAATTAAATACTCAACTTGTGGTGTTTTACCTGTACCGCCTGCACACAAATTACCAACGCAAATTACCTTTGCGTTGGTAAATGATTTAGATTTAAAAAACTGCCAATCATAAAATTTGTTCCTAATAAAAACAACAATCGCATAAATTAGCGATATGGGATAGAGTAATATGTAGATTAGCTTTTTCAGAAAAATTTAGTGCCACTAACATATAAATTATTCAATTAATAACCAAAACTCTTTTAGTTTTTAGTGAATTTGTAACCAACGCCCCTAATTGAATGAAAATACTTAGTTTCTGAGGATTCGGGCTCAAATATTTTACGGAAATTTAAAATATAATTATCTATTGTTCGTGCAGAAGGATTTTCGGAGGGATTCCATAGTTGTTGCATTATCTCTGTTCGCGAAACAACTTGCCCTTCTTTAGAAATTAAAAGCTTTAAAAGCTTCATTTCTCTATTTGGCATATCAATTTTTTTTCCTGTTTTGTCAGTTATTTCAAAGGTATTGAAGTCAATTGAGAAATTACTAAGAATGTATTTATCCTCTTTTGAATTTGATTGATATCGTTTTAAAAGAATTTGCACACGAAGTAATAATTCTTCCAAATTAAATGGTTTGGTTAAGTAGTCGTCGCCACCAGATTTTAATCCTTCAATTTTATCAGCCCCCGAGCTTTTTGCAGATAAAAAAAGAATAGGGGTTTCGGAATTTATTTTTTTCATCTGCTTACAAGCCTCAATTCCATTTAATTCGGGCAACATAATATCTAAAATAACCAAATCAGGCTTTAGATTTCTGAAAACATCAACGGATTTTTGCCCGTTATCAGCAATAATAACTGAATATCCATCAAGTTCAAGATTCAGTTTTATAACTGATGCTAAGTTGTTTTCGTCTTCAACCAACAATATAAGTTTGCTAGCCATATTTATTCGATAATTTAAAGACTTCAAACCTAAAACATATTTGTTAAATATCGAGGAATAGTTTGTTTTTTTTGCTAAATTTATCTTTATTTGTTTAAAATAAACTTAATTAAAATACACATGAAAAAACAATTACTATCAGCAGCTGCGCTTTTTGTTTTTGGCCTTTCTGCTTCGTTTGCTCAAAACAACGTTATTGTTGGTAGCAAGCAGGTAACAAAAGCCGGATCAGAGCAAAAACAAGTTACACGTTGCGCATCACCTGTTCCAACAGCGGAGTGGGATGCTGAATTTAATAAATTAGTTGAAAAATACATTAATGAGCGTACGGATGCTACAGGCAAAATAAGTACTATACCTGCAACTATTCCTGTTGTTGTGCATATTATTCATAACCAAAACTCTATTACGCAAGAAAATATTTCTGCAGCTCAAGTGGCTACTCAAATAGCAGTTTTAAATGCTGATTTTGCAGGTACAAATACAGATATAACAAGTGTACCTTCTGCATTTACAGGTGTAAAAGCAGGAAACACACAAGTGCAATTTTGTTTAGCTGTTACTGATCCAAGTGGTAACACATTGTCTGAACCTGGTATTCACCGTCAAAAATGGAACACAATAGCAGGTGCTACAGATCCGAATTTAGCTGCTGATGGAGCTGCTTTACAAACATTATTTAATAACACAATTAAACCAGCTACTATTTGGGATCCTGTAAAATATATGAATATTTGGGTTTCAAAAATGGATAATTCTGGATTATTGGGATATGCTTCTTGGCCAGCAGCTAGTACTTTAACTGGTTTAGGTGCAGTTGAAACAAATCAAACTTCAGGTGTTGTTATAAACGCAAGAGCGTTTGGAACTTCTGGTTACGCAGGTTCTGGTGGTTATACAGTTTATAACAAAGGTCGTACAGCAACTCATGAGGTTGGTCACTGGTTAGGTTTACGTCACATTTCTGGTGATGCTGTTTGTGGAAATGATTTTTGTACTGATACTCCTCCTCAAACAGGCGGTGGGGCTGCACAAGGCGGATTAAATTATGGATGTCAA
>CANJJP010000043.1 GCA_947474485.1 Bacteroidota bacterium
AAGGCAATAATTAATAAACTAAGCAATAACTCAAACCAAACTCCACCACCAAAAAAATCGGGCATGCGACCGTGTATTGCTGATTCTAGAAATGAACTTCCTGTACCAGCAACTTCAAAAATTACTAATGCAATTGCACCTGTAAGTAAGCCGCCGATAGCAGGTTTAATATATGAAGGAATATTAATTCGGTTAATAAATGCTTTGGCATCATTAAAACCTTTTATAAATAGGAAACCAAAAGAGAAACACAGTACACCAAGAATTAAATAAAAAATAATCTCACTAAAATGAAAACTACTTAAGCCCGATACATTTAAAAAAGGTTCAGTTCCTGCATAAATGGTATAAACTAAATAAGCTGTAACAGAAGAAATAAAACATGGGATTAATGCATCTGACTCTATATCTTCTTTATAAACCATTTCAGCGGCTGTTAATGCCCCGCCTAATGGTGTTTTAAAAACCGCACCTAAACCCGCAGCAGTACCTGCTAATAGTAAAGTTCTTCTGGCTCTTGCGCCTGCTTTTGCCATGTTGGCAACCCAAACGCCAATTCCAGCGCCAATGTATGATATTGGACCTTCTTTTCCACCGCTGCCTCCTGTGGGTAAAGTAAATAATGTAGCAAGTGATTTAAAAATTGGAGTTTGTGTATTGATTTTACCATCTCTGTTATGAAAGGCATCAATCATTTCATCTGTGCCCGTTCCTTTTGAGTCGCGCGAAAATAAATAAACAATTAATCCTGCAACTAAACCTCCAAAAGCAGGCAATAAAAGAACAGCAAGTGATGAAGTAGGATGATCGAAAATGTAATTTATTTTTTCTTTAAGTGTTAAATATTCATCTGCACGATGCGTGTGTAAAGAGCTGTAAAAATGCTCGAGTACGTGTAAAAGCCAAGCAAATATAGATGAAATGATACCTGCAATTACTCCAACAATAACAGCATACAAAAAAATACTGTTTTGGTTTTTAATATTGAAAATCTCTTTTACTCTAAATTTATACATCCATTTTTTTCTGGTGATACACTATAGCATATATTGATAATGTTGTCGGTTAAATCCATTACCACCTTTATGCTTCATCTTTTGATCTTTATTAAATACATAGGCAATTTTAATTTCGTGGCTGCCATAATTAGTTTTCATTAATGCATTCGTATTGTAGTCAAAAGAATATCCAATTTGTCCAACATCCTTTAGTGTGAAACCTATTTGACCATAAACAGCCGCTTTTACTCTTATTCCGCCCCCAACAAACAGTGCGTTTTTTATATGAAGTTTTAAATTATAATCAATTAAAATGGGTGTTCCAGTAACGTAATTCGCCATTAAACTATTTTCCCAAATATAGTCCCCGTTTTCTGTCCAATTGTATCCAACAGCAATATTAAAATGAGGCACCGTTGTAATATTAGTAAAATTGACTACTTTTTTGTTTTCTCTAAATTTATAACTATTGCCAAACATGTTGTTTATTGCAAAACCAAAATAAAATTTCTCGTTATGAAGCATAAAACCAGCAGCCATATTGGGGATTTTTGCTTTGCTGTAAGAAATAGCATTATTTATAAGTTCGTCATGCGAATTCAAATAGGTAATATTTGTAACATTTAAACTGTTTACATTATAACTTCCATTTAATCCCATCGATAATTTCATATCCTGAACAGGAAAATGAAATGCAAATGAGCCTGCAATTGTACTTATTTGTTGTGGGCCAATTTTATCTTGATAAACAAACAAGCCAGCACCCATTTTTGTTTTTAGAAAATTACCATGGGCACCAATACTTAATGTTTTAGGAGCACCATCAAATCCCGCCCATTGATAACGATAATTCATACGTGCATCAAATGTTTTGCGGGCACCAGTAACAGCAGGGTTTACAATAAAATAGTTACTACGATGCTGTGTCCAAAACGGTAATTGTTGAGTAAAACCTAGTTTGGCAGCAAATAGCATAAACAATATGATAACCTTGTTTTTCAAGACTATAAATATACTTTTTATTTAATAAAATAACCATGTTTTTATTCCTAAACTCTTTGCTATATTTGTGCTTTAACTATGGTATATTTAACTAGAAAAGAGCATTTTAATGCCGCTCACAAATTGGCTAATCCAAAATGGAGTGATGAGAAGAATTTAGAGGTTTTTGGAAAATGCTCGAATAAAAACTGGCATGGTCATAATTACGATTTATTTGTAACAGTAAAGGGTAAACCCAATCCTGATACTGGTTTCATAATTAATTTGAAAGAGCTAAGCGTACTTATTAGAAATGAAATTTGCTTGCAGTTAGACCATAAAAATTTGAATGTAGACGTTCCTTTTTTGAAGGATATTTTACCGAGTACCGAAAATGTGGCCATTGTTATTTGGGATATACTTGCGCCAAAAATAAAAGAAATGGGTGCAGCTTTACATTGTATTAAGTTGTACGAAACAGAGAATAATTTTGTAGAATATTTTGGTGAATAATAAGTAGAAAATATGTTAAACGACGATTTTGAGCATGAAGACGGGTACAAAAAAATTGACCAATACAATCAAAAATTGATTGATTCTATTTCTTCTTCTTACGATAATATTATAAATAAAGTAGGTGAAGATGTAAGTCGAGAAGGTTTACTTAAAACACCTATGCGTGCTGCAAAGGCAATGCAATTTTTAACACAAGGTTATGATCAAAATCCGGTTGAGATTTTAAAATCAGCCATGTTTAAGGAGGATTATAGCCAAATGGTGATTGTAAAAGAAATTGAAGTATATAGTATGTGCGAACATCACATGTTACCATTTTTTGGTAAAGCGCACATTGCATATATCCCAAATGGCTACATTGTTGGTTTAAGTAAATTGCCCCGCATTGTTGATGCCTTTGCAAGAAGATTGCAAGTGCAAGAGCGTCTTACAAATGAAATTAGAGATTGTATTCAAAACACTTTAAATCCTTTAGGAGTGGCAGTTGTTATGGAGTGCTCGCATTTATGCATGCAAATGCGCGGAGTTCAAAAACAAAATTCTGTAACAACTACATCAGCATTTACAGGAGAGTTTTTGAAAGATTCAACTCGTAAAGAATTTATAAGTTTAATAGCTTCATCATTACATTAATAAGTTTAAAAGAATAAAAAATGGAAAACGGATTTGTAAAATCAGAAATTAAAAACGGAATTGGATATATTACTTTTTTTCATCCTCAAAGTAATTCATTACCTGGTTCATTATTACGCTCATTAGCAGCAGAGATAGAGAAAGTTGGAAATGATAATGAGGCAAAAGTTATAGTTCTAAAAAGTGAAGGTGACAAAGCATTTTGTGCAGGTGCATCATTCGACGAATTAATTTCGATTAAAGATTTAGAGACGGGGAAAGTGTTTTTCTCTGGATTTGCAGGAGTTATAAATGCTATGCGCAAAGCTCCAAAATTTGTTTTAGCACGTGTTCATGGTAAAGCTGTTGGTGGCGGAGTAGGTATTGCTTCCTCTGCTGATTATACTTATGCAGTTGAAGGTGCAGGTGTAAAACTTAGCGAACTAGCTGTTGGTATTGGACCTTTTGTTGTTGGTCCAGCAGTTGAGCGTAAAGTTGGAAAATCGGCTTTTTGTCAATTAACAATTAATGCAACAGAGTGGCAAACTGCCGCATGGGCAAAAGAAAAAGGTTTGTATGCTGAACTTTTTGAAACAGTTGATGCAATGGACAAAGGAATTGATGAATTAGCAAATCGTTTGGCAAAAAGTAATCCTGAAGCAATGGCAATGCTAAAAAAAATAATGTGGGAAGGAACTGAGAATTGGGACACATTATTATTGGAGCGCGCCGCAATGAGTGGTAAATTAGTAATAAGTGAATTTACTATTAATGCAATTAATAAATTTAAGCAAAAAGCTTAAGTAGATGTCAGTAAACATAATATTATTACACGGAGCAATTGGAGCATTAGACCAATTGTTACCATTACAAACTGAATTAGAAAAAAGGGGAGCAACATGCTTCCCTTTTGAGTTTTCGAGTCATGGTAAAACTCCTGAGAGCAAAGATGGATTTGGGATTCAGCAATTCGCGAAAGAATTAAAAGGTTTTATTTTAAAGAATAATTTACTGTAAGCAAATGTATTTGGTTACAGCATGGGTGGATATGTGGCTTTGTATCTTGCTTCAGCAAATGAAAATTTACTAGATAAAATTGCAAAACTCGGAACTAAATTTGATTGGAACTCTGAAATAGCAATAAAAGAAAGTAAAATATTGAATGCAGAGCAGATTGAAATAAAAGTTCCGAAGTTTACAGAAGCTTTGGCAGCGAGGCATGGCGAAAATAACGGGAAAGAATTACTTTCTATAACCGCAAAAATGAAGATTGATTTAGGGAATAATAATTTATTAAACGATTCACTTCTTAAATCTATAGAAAATAAAACAATGCTTGGTTTGGCTGATAATGATAATATGGTTTCTTTTGAAGAAATAAACATCTTTTTAAGCAGTAAAAGAAAAAACATTTTTTATGTTGACCAATATCAAACATCCTATTGAAAGGATAAATGTGGACTTATTAAGCCATTTATTGATAGACTTTTATAAATTCTAGAATTTGTATTTTTCGGCCCTATTTATTCAAATAAATACCTAAATTTGAGTAGAATAGTTTTATGAAAAAAATTTACTTATTTCTTATTGCCGCTGTATTTTCTTGCTCCCTTCATGCTCAGGATGAAGAGTCTGATTTGCAAAAAAAATTAGCAAAGGCTACAAAGTCTAACGAGAAATGCGATGTTTTAAATGAACTTGCATTAATTGTAATTAATGAAGATCCTGAAAAAGCGGGTGAATATGCTAATCAAGCACGTGAACTAGGTAAAAAAAATCTATATAAAGATGGAGAAGGATTTGCACTTTATAATTTAGGAAATGTTGCATACTATCAAGATGATTACGAAACAGGATTGAAATTTTTGCTTGATGCTGAATTGATTTTTAAAACAACTCAAAACAAAAAGGGCTTAGGTTATGTGTATAATACCAAAGGCGAAATACTTACAATAGAAGGTCGATATTCTGATGCCTTACCTGCTTTATTCGAGGGATTAAAATATTTTGAAGAAGGAAAAGATAGTGTTGGAATCTCGAAAGTGGATATAAATATTGGACTTATACATTATTACCAAAAAAATTATTATGAAGCAATAAAATATTTTAATCAGGTTTATACAACTGGCGATGAATCAAGAAAGGGAGATGCTGCTTTAGGTTTGGGCAGAGTGTATGTAGAGCAAAATAATTATTCGGAAGCTAAAAAATTTCTACTTGTAGCAAATGAAATTGGCACAAAGAATAGTGATAATTATATTATTTCTGATTGTTTGCTTCTTCTAGGTAAAGTAGATGTTTTTTATGGAGATAAAGACGATGCTGAGAAAAAATTTCTCCGTGCTTTAGAAATTGGGAAGGAATTAGAAAATTATCAAGGTATCTGTATTTGTGCCAATCAGCTAGGTTTGTTAAGATTAAATAATGGCTTGCCCAAAGATGCTATAGAATATTTCAGACAAGCTTACTCTGTTTCTGTAGATAAAGGAATAAAGGAAGAAACTAAATTATCTTGTTTAGGTTTATCCAATGCTTTTAACTTTAGTCATTCATATGATAGTGCTTATCATTATTTGAAATTAAATAATAAAGTAACTGAAGAGTTAATGAGTGAAGAAGCTTCTAAAAAATTGGCAGAACTAGAAGCTTCATTAACAGCACAAAAAAAGGAGGCTGAAGTAGAGGCTGAAAGAAAACTAGCAGCTTTTAATAAGAAGGTAATGCTTTTTTCAAGCATTGGTGTTGTGTTAGTAATGATAGTTATTTCATTAATCATGTATAACCGCTACAAGATGAAACAAAAGGCTAATCTTAAGTTAGAAGCCTTTAATAATGAA
This sequence comes from Bacteroidota bacterium, assembly GCA_947474485.1. Taxonomy (GTDB): domain Bacteria; phylum Bacteroidota; class Bacteroidia; order B-17B0; family Aurantibacillaceae; genus JADJDM01. Next base: position 5,945 of record CANJJP010000043.1, read on the forward strand.
ATTTCACATCAACGCGATATCATTGAAGAGAAGCATAAAGAGATTACAGATAGTATTAATTACGCCGAACGTATCCAACGGAGTTTTCTTGCAACGAAAGATTTATTAGATACTAACTTGAAAGATTATTTTGTTTTCTTTCAACCTAAAGATGTTGTAAGTGGAGATTTTTACTGGGCATCTGAATTAAGCAATGGTAATTTTGCTCTTGTAACTGCCGATAGCACAGGCCATGGTGTGCCTGGTGCTATTATGAGTATTTTAAATATTTCTTCCCTAGAACATGCGATTGAAAATGATAAGCTACAACCTGGAGAAATTTTAAACCATACTCGTTCAACCATTATTAAGCGTTTAAAGAAGGATGGGAGTCCCGAAGGTGGTAAAGATGGAATGGATGCCAGTTTAATTTGTTTTGATTTCAAAGGAAATAAGTTTCATTATGCAGCTGCAAACAACCCTGTTTGGGTAGTAAGAGAAAACGAGATTATTGAATTGCCTTGCGATAAAATGCCTGTTGGTAAACATGATAAAGATTTTGTTCCCTTCACTCAACATGATTTTGAAACGCAAAAGGGTGATTTAGTTTACGCTTTAACAGATGGAATGCCGGATCAATTTGGTGGGCCAAAAGGAAAAAAATTCATGTACAAAAAGTTGAAAGAAATGCTTGTTGAAATTTCTAAAGACCCAATGGAAACTCAAAAGCTAAAGTTAAGAGATGCTATTAACGATTGGAAAGGTGATTTAGAGCAAGTTGATGATATTTGCATCATTGGCGTAAGAATATAAAAATGTAAAGTTCATTTTGAGCCTGCCGAAGAGTTTATTTGGTGTTAGAATAGTTAGATTAAATTTTTAACATTAGCATCAAATATTTAGTTGTAATTTTACTTAGAATTTATGAAATACAAAACATATATAGTTCCAATAATTTCTTTGCTAGCTGTAGTTGCTTTTATATGGATATTTACAAAAGTGGTAATTTATCTATTAATTTCTGCGGTATTGGCGCTTTTGTGTCGCCCAATTGTAAAAGCACTTTCTAAACTTCGCATTGGTAAATATGACTTGCCTGATGCAGTTGTTTCATTTGTTTCTATTGTTAGTGTAATTGGTTTTTTTACACTAATATTTTCTTTGTTTCTTCCGGTATTAATAAAGGAGATAAAATTTCTTTCCACCTTAAATTTTACGGATGTATTTACTGACATTATATCTCAGTTTCCAAGAATCAAAGAATTATTATTGAATTTTGGAACTGAAAGGGAATTAACTTCCGCAATAACAATGCAGGTGAACGACTCACTTAATTTTAGAAATATAAGTTCCTTATTAAATGGCGTTGTGTCTACAACTGGATCAATGTTAGGTGGAAGCTTAGCAGTATTATTCATTACTTTTTTTTTACTGAAGGATAATAAAATGCTTTTTAAATCAATATTACTAGTTACTCCAACTAGTTTTGAGCAAGAGATGAAAGATATTTTAAGAAATACACAAAGTTTACTTTCTAAATATTTTATTGGGTTATCAATTGATGTGCTTATTGTTTCTTTAGTAGTAACTGGTTGTATGTGGATGCTTGGAATAAAAAATGCTGTTTTGATTGGTGTTTTCACTGGTTTGATGAATATCATTCCATACATGGGGCCATTAATAAGTATGGTCTTTGCAATGCTTTTGGGTGTCACAGGTTGTATTGAGTACGGACATCTAACAGAAATTAGTGATGTTATTACAAAAATATTTTTCGTGTTATTAGGTGTAAATTTAGTTGATGGAATTTTAATTCAACCTTATATATTTAGCAATTCTGTTAAGGCGCATCCGCTCGAAATTTTTTTAGTAATCCTTATGGCATCTTCCGTTGCTGGTATTTGGGGAATGGTGATAGCTATCCCAACCTACACATTAATACGAATTGTTGCAAAAGAGTTTTTAGTGAATTTTAAATTCTTCAAAAAAATTACAGAAAACATCCCCGAATAATGGAAGCAATATTTAAGTTCTTAACCAAATTAGGTAAGAATAACAATAAAGAATGGTTTGACGCAAACAGATCTCAATACCAAGATTTAAAGCAAGAATACATTGGTATTGTAGATAAAGTAATTCAGCAGTGTACTGTATTTGACCCAATGTTAAAGGGTGTTGAAGCTTCTAAAGCAATTTTTAGAATTAATCGTGATGTTCGTTTTAGCAAAAATAAAGCTCCTTACAAAACTAATTTTGGGGCAAGCATAAATCCAGGTGGCAAAAAAACAATGATTGCAGGTTACTATATTCATTTAGAACCCGGAAAATCTTTTTTAGCTGCAGGAACTTATATGCCTGAACCTCCTTATTTATCAGCTATTCGACAGGAAATTGATTATAACCTTGAAGAATTTAAAAAAATCGTTAATACTAAAGAATTTAAAATGGAATTTACTTCACTATCTGCGGAAGATGCCTTGAAAACAGTTCCTAAAGGTTATGATAAAGAAAATCCAGCTTTGGAATTTTTGAAATTAAAACACTTTATTGTTGTTAAGGATTTAACAGATAATGATGTTTTGAGTAAACATTTTATTAAAAATACCTCAAAATCATTTAAAGCAGCTATCCCTCTTATTGCATTTTTAAGAAGAATTAAAGATTAATTATTTTCAACTATAGTTACTATATGTAGAGACGAAAAAGATAATTTCCTGTTAAGCTTATGTGCAGATGGAAGAGCTGACTTCCTAATCACTGGCGATGATGATTTATTAAGCATAAAAAAAATTAAGAAAACGCGCATAATTAAAATTGCTGATTATTTGAAAAAGTAAACTACTAATCGCAAAATTTACTCCAAAACAACATTATCCTTTTCAGATTTTGCAATTACGATGGTTGCAATACCATTTCCAATGATATTGGTGAT
>CANJJP010000044.1 GCA_947474485.1 Bacteroidota bacterium
TTTAAATGCCTGATCAATATCTTCTTGTTCCATATTAGGCAAATCGTGAACGCGGTTCACCATAACAGATACATTGTTTTGTTTAAGTAATGGAGTTACTTTCCACGAATCTTTTCCACCAACAATTACTGTTTTCTTTAAACCAAATGCTTTCGAAAAATTCACTGCGGCAATAATATCTTTTACATAATCAGCATGGATGTAAACACTTGCTTTACCTGCAAACACAGAGCGCATTGCTTCGAAGCGAAGATTTGTTTCTTGTTTATCTGCAGCATCGCAATAATATTTTGCTTCTGTAAAGAATTTTTTTAGTTCGTTTATTTGCTCATCGTATTTTGAGTTGTTTGAAGAAGGTTCAGGTTCTGCCCACCAACCGTGGCGTTGAATCATGTTTGGGAAGTTTATATGAATCCCATCGTCTGTTCTTAACACTGCATCTTCCCAATTCCAAGCATCCAAAGACACAACACTTGATTTTCCACTAATAATTCCCTCTCTTGGAGTAACTTGTATATACAATACACCATTTGTACGAACCGTTGATGCTACTTTACTATCTGTATTAAAAGCAATAAGCGCTCGAACATGAGGATTATATGTACCAATTTCAGCAAAATCTAAGGTTGCTTTTACTGATTCAACTTCGCCAATACCAACTGTAGAATTAGTTGCAATAAAAGAAGGATAAATATGCTTCCCAGATACATCAATAATAGTATCGTACTTTTTTAGCTTAACTTTTTTTAAATCATCCTCACTTAACACTAAGGTGATTTTGCCTTCTTCAAAAGCTATTGCGCCGTTTGCTAACACCTTACCATCACCCACGTGAATGGTGGCGCCTTTAAGCATAATTGATTTACTTTGCTTTATTCCTGGAGATGGGATTTGAGAAAATAAATTCTCAGTAATAAATACAAATAATAAAAGACAGATAGGTTTAGCTAATTTCATAAAAGATTGAATAGCTAACAAAGATAAAAATTAATTGGAAAGAAAGTGTTTATTCATCTGCTATTATTTTCCCTTTATACATAACGAAAATCAGCTTTTTTATTCATTTTTAAAAAGAACTTTCCTTATTTTTGCGACATGTTTGAGGATTTTAGAGAGGCCCTCTTGATTATGATTTCTACTCCCATTTACTTAATAGTAATTGGAGTGGAGATTCTTTTCTCTTATTTTCATCAACATCACAACTACAGCAAAAAAGGAACAATAGAAAATATTTACCTGATGTTTTTAAACATGGGATTAGATATTTTAATGCGTGGTGTGTGTTTGTTGATTTTAAATTTCTTTTTTCAATTTCATTTTGTAGATATACAAAACCAATGGATATATTGGATTGCATTAATTATAGGGCAAGATTTTTTATTTTATGTGTTGCATTATGTAGATCATTACAGTCGATTCTTTTGGGCAGTTCACGTTACGCATCATTCGTCGGAAGAATTTAATTTAACTGTTGGTTTTCGTTCATCTGTGTTTCAACCACTCTATCGTTTTGTTTATTTTATTCCTCTCTCACTAATTGGATTTGCAGGTAAAGACATAATGTTTATTTATTCGGCGACACAGATTTATGGAATTTTAATTCATACTAAGTATGTAAAAAAATTAGGTTTTTTAGAGTGGTTTTTATCCACGCCTTCGCATCACCGTGTTCATCACGCTTCAAATATTCCTTACTTAGATAAAAACATGGGCATGCTTTTAATTATATGGGACAGGATGTTTGGAACTTTTGCAGAGGAAAAAGAAGAAGAGCCTGTGCGTTTTGGTTTAACAGAAAATATTAAAAGTCATAATCCTTTAAATGTTGTATTTCATGAGTGGAAAGGGATTGCCTCGGATTTTAAAAAATCAAGATCAATCAAACATAAATTTAAATATATGTTTGCACCTCCTGGATGGAGCCATGATGGTAGTAAGAAAACAGCAAGTCAGCTTAGAAAAGAATATTCCAAATAAATTTTGCGTCCTACGTAAAATAAATTCTATTAACAACCGTTAATAAATAAAAGACTTTACACCGATTTAGCCATTATCTTTGCACCATTAATAAAAGAAAACTATGGTTATGACTTACGAAAACGTGTTAACAGAAATTGAAAATGGTACATTAATCATTACTGTTAATCGTCCCGATAAATTAAATGCACTTAACAATAAAACAATTGAAGAGTTGCACGAAGCTTTGTTAGAAGCAGAAAACGAAAAAGAAATTAAATGTATCATTATAACTGGTAGCGGGGCAAAAGCTTTTGTTGCGGGTGCTGATATTGCTGAGTTTGCAGACTTTAATGTAACTCAAGGCCGACAACTAAGTGCAACGGGGCATTTTAAATTATTTAATTTTATCGAAAATTATTCAAAGCCTGTTATTGCAGCTGTAAATGGTTTTGCACTAGGTGGAGGTTTAGAATTAGCAATGGCAAGTCACATACGTGTTGCAAGTGATAATGCTAAGATGGGTTTACCAGAAGTAACCTTAGGCGTTATTCCAGGTTATGGCGGAACTCAGCGTTTAGCACAACTAGTTGGAAAAGGTAAAGCGTTTGAAATGATTGTTACTGCAGATATGATAAACGCACAAGATGCTTTACAATTAGGTTTAGTAAATCATGTAACAACACAAGAAGAATTATTAAATAAGTGCAAGGAAATTGCAACTAAAATTGGGCAACGTTCGTCAGTAGCTGTTCGTACTGCAATTAAAGTAATTAATGCTGGTTACAACAAACAAGAAAACGGATACGAGGTTGAAATTGAAGAATTTGGTAAAATGTTTGGGACAGGTGATTTTAAAGAAGGTGTAAAAGCATTCTTAGAAAAAAGAAAAGCTAATTTTCCAGGGAATTAATATTGATATGCATCATAAAACTACAAGCCAGCTAAATTCAGCTGGCTTTTTCTGTTCTATAAAGTGATAAATAACCGGAGTTTTCCCATTATTTTAATCAAAGTTAAAAAATAATTGGAACTCATCAGGAGGTTTTGATTTTTTTGTTGATAGAATTATTGTATGATTTAAGTAGGTTGTAAATTCCATCAGCCATTGAATAAAAACAGTATATCAACTATCTGAATTCATTAAAACTCAAATTTAACAAATGAGATAATAATTTCTGAATGTTCTTACAACTATATTGTCTCATGTATAAATTGGAATATCTAATATTTGTATTTGGTATTGTTAAAGTGAAAACTGGCGCATTATAAGCAAAACTATCAATGCACCAATTACCCGCTAAAGAAAAAATGCAAAGGAATTAGTTGTGTAAAAGCTCCAACTGCATTTATCAAGCTATTATCTTTGTTTTCTCAGCGAGCCTCCCTTTTACTTTATTCCTTGCTTGCCCTTTAAATTGAATGAATAATTTAATTTGCTGAAAACGGTTTAAATTTATTGCTAAGAATTTTGTGGTGTTAAAACTTAATTTTTAACGTAAAATTAGGATTTGATTTAGCTATTATAAAATTGGTAGCAAAGCCACCAACTAAACCAATGCCCCCTCCAATTAACGACTTCATCCTTCTTTTACCCCTGGCTTGGCGCTCATATCCTAGTATGTAAGCATCATGATCAATAAGATATGGATTTGAAATTGTTTCGTGTCGAATGCGAACTTTGGTTATGCCACAAAGCCCTAAGTATGCAAATGGTAAAATGGGCCCAAGGAAACTGCCAGTTAAGCCGCCAGCAAATCCGGCCGCTATACTTCCAAATAATGAGCCTCTAGCCTTAAAACCTTTTTTAGCATCACGTTCACCTTGCATAAAGTATCCCATTTCTTGGCGCGAAAATTCATTTCCTATTGTTGTATCTTGTTCATAGTAATAATACAGTTCGCCACTTGCATAATGTACTGAGAACAAATCATCGTTGTCGACCGTGAAATTTTTAGTGCTGTCTTTAAAGTCCTTTATGGTAACACCGCCCAATAATGTATCAAGAATTCTGGAAACATAAATTTTTCCATTCATTAAAAAAAGTGTATCCTTTTTTTGCTGGGCCAATCCCGCAAAAGCAATAAGAGAAAAAGATAGTGTAAAAATTAGATTGCGCATATAACAAATGTAAATATTTTACTGAGTTTTAAATAGATAAAATCATTTAATTTTTTGAATCAACCAATCTGCGTAATTAATAATCCCCGAATCATCTTGATTGGTGTTTTTGTATTCCTTTATAAAATGTTGAATGTCTTCATTTACCCTGCCTTTTGATTGAATGGTTGAGTTATTAATAATTGCTTTAATAAATAGTAACATCTGTTTTTCTCTTGTAAAGGCAAGTTCTGTTAAAATCGATTTGAAATCATTCTGGACTTGCTTAATGCGCATTAAAATGAAATCAAAATCCGTGAGTTCATAACGAACAATTAATTCTAAAATCGAAATTTTTAAACGAAATGCTTTATCCAAGCTTGCATAACTATCAAGCATGTATAATTTGGTTATTTGTTTAGACGAGTTTTTAAAATCATTTAATCCAAAATAGGAGACTGCTAAATTTAAATACACGAAACCTATATATAAAGGATGCTTTTTAATAATACTTTCTTCTTTTGCTTCATCTAATATTTCGATTGCCTTGCGTACATTTGTTTTACTATAATTGTTTACTAAAACGTTGTAATAGAAGAACAAATATTTGTCGCGCAAAACAGCGTTATATTCATTCATTGCTTGGTTTAATTGTTGAGCATATTGCAAGGACTCCTCGATATTTCCATTACGATACATGGAGTTACATAAATAAGTAAGCATTTGTAATTTAGAATCGTGATTGTATTGATTGAAAAAGTTTTTCACTGTAAACTCATCATATGTTTTAAGTAAGTAGTTTTGTAAGCCCAAGTAATTATGCTGTTGCAACAATATTCTACTAACCGAGTGGTATAGTTTAAATTTTAATTGAACATTATTATTTAACTCCTTGTTTTTACTTAATTGGTCTACTTTTTTCTGCAACAAATCATATACTTCACTTTCTGCCACCCCAAAGGTTTGGCTCGCTTTAATGTCATAAGTAACAACAGCTAACACATCATCAATTTCTTGTAGCAGATTTAATTTTTCTCGATTCTTCTTTCTTTTTGCAATATAGTCGCGCGGATTTATTTCTAAAACATCTTGCGACATTTTAATAAATTCGCCATAAATAATTTCTAATAAAGCGGGTTCATCCATTTCAATTGAACGTTTCTCAGCCTTATGTAAAAAATATTCTGCCACCGACCATTTTCCTTTTTGGATAAAAAACTTAGCCAGTAAAAAATTATTTAATACTATGTTTAGTGCGGTTTGATTATAGTTAAGAACCAACAAGCTCAAACCTATATCTTCAATTAATCTATTTTTTAACCGATAAAACGAGTTTTTATCTTTCGCATCGATTCCATACAACTTTGCATGAATTTTAGCTTCATTAACATCAGGAATAGCTCTTTTGAAGAGGTCGAATAATAAAATATCTTTGCGTTGCGAATCCTTATTGGTTCGATTTACAAAAAGCTTGTAGTTCCTAATTTCTTCCTTGGATAGCACGGAAATGATTTCAGGTAAAATTTGCATACGCTTACATTTGAGCGGGTAAGATAATACTTATTTTTTATATATAGATTCAAAACATGTACTTATATTTATATCAGAATTAATTAAAAACTACTTTTATGAAAACGATACGTTTTATTATCCTTACTTCCTTATTAGCATTCAATAATTTTAGTTTTGGGCAAACAGGACTTTTTATTAATGATAGTACTGCTTTTTTCAGTGCTGATACAATTGCACAAGGAAATTCATTAGTTTATAGTATACAGATAACTAATGGTGCGCCAAGCATCACTTATACTGGGGATGTTACAATTCAAATTTACAACGATTCTTTAGGGTCTGGTGGATTTGGAAACATTATCCCAATTGATAGCGCCTATATTCAAGGTGCAACTATTAGTGCGAACAGTAGTATTTCTTTTACCGACAGTTTAACTTTAGATCCAGTCAATTTTAAAAGCGGCATAAACACTGTTGTTATTTGGCCTGTAGCAAGTAATGCTTCTGGCTTCATTACACTAGATACTATAAGATATAACATCTTTGTTCTATATCCGCTTGCTAATAAAGAAACTCAAAGCATGGATAAAATAATCCTATATCCCAATCCTTTTAGTTCCAAAATATGGTTTAAGGGGCTAGCTAAAAATAGCATTGAACAAGTAAGAATTCTAAACGTGTTGGGTGAGGAAATCAAACAATTGCGAATAAAGGAAACTTCTCCTCTCGACTTAAGCGATTTACAAAAAGGGATTTATTTCATCAAGCTCCAATCAAAAGATGGCATACAAATCATTATCAAAACGATAAAAGAATAGAGTTCATCCAAAATATTAAAAAAAGCGGCTAAATTTAGCCGCTTTTTTGTTTGTAATTGCTATATTGTAGGCTTAAATAATTGGTGGCAAAAGACAAACGCACATACGAGTCGAGAAGTAAAATGAGTTCTTTGAAGCTCAATTCTTTGTTAGAAGTAACAAAGGCAATCAACAACAATGCCTCTACCAAAGAACTTTTACAAACCTTTGAGATAATCCTTAGAGACCAAATTAGTATTGGCAAACTAGCTCTTTACAATTTTACTGATAAATGGGAGTGTATTTTAACATACGGTTTAAACAACGATTTTTCGAATCTGAATGCTGAACGCGACTTATTAAGATTTAAAGAAATAAGTATTGTTGATGATCGACTTCACAACATGTTTGAGGTTATTATTCCCGTTTATCATAAAGACAGGCCGCTAGCATTTGTGCTGATTGGAGATTTAGATGATGATAAATTAGAATTAAGTCCGGTAATAAAACATTTACCTTTTGTACAAACACTTACCAATATTATTGTTGTAGCTATTGAAAACAAAAGGCTTTACAAAGAAAGTATAAAACAAGCTGCTATGCACAAGGAGCTAGAATTAGCTTCTCAAATGCAAAACATGTTGTTCCCCGAATCATTGCCAAACAACGAATCACTTGATTTTAACGCGTTTTACCTGCCACATCAAGAGGTGGGAGGAGATTATTATGATTTTATTTGGATTAATAAAAATGAGTTTGTTTTTTGTGTTGCAGATGTATCAGGAAAAGGATTAGCTGCTGCATTGTTGATGAGTAACTTTCAGGCTAACTTGCGTGTTTTAATAAATCATACAAATAGTTTAACAGACCTTGTGCGTGAATTAAATACCAAAGTAATGTTAAGCGCAAAAGGGGAAAAATTTATCACACTTTTTATAGGAAAATATAATATACAAACACGTACATTAAATTACATCAACGCGGGGCAAAACCCGCCCGTTTTAGTTAATGGAAAGTCTGTTTACTTACTTCGAATTGGATGCACTGGCTTAGGAATGTTTGATGAATTAGTTGATGTGAAAGAAGGGGTTGTTACTGTAAAGCCTAAATCACTATTGGTGTGTTATACAGATGGAGTAGTGGAAACCGAAAATGAAAGTGAAGAGTATTTTGGGATGCAGCGCTTAACAATGCTCTTAAGGAAATCACAAGGGAATACTCCTAAAGAAATTAATAAGGAATTAATTGATAGTATCGTAAACTTTAAGGGAAGTAAAACATACGCCGATGACATTGCTATATTTACAGGGAAATTATACTGATTTTGTTTTGAAAAAGAATACATAATAATTCGTTTATAAATAGTACAATCATGAAATCCAGAATAAACTTAGGGCTTTTTTTATTTTAATCGGATGCGAATATATTGCACAGCCCTTTTCATCAAGAACTTACGTACAAACGTGTTATAATAAAACACAGTGTTCTTCTATAAATAATTCTAGCTTTTTATTTTTTGATGATTAAAGCAATTGCTAAAGGCCAAAAAGATGCGTGGATAGTAGGGTTTATTGATGGTAAACTCGATACCTTAGAAGAATTAATTATGGTTGACTTCTTTAATAAAAACATTGTACAGTTTAATGAACATCTTCAATTATTAAAAGATTATATTGTTTTTAAATAATCGAAAAGCATAAAAAAAGAGGGTTTCAAATTATTATTGAACCCCTCTTTTTTGTTTAGTAGTAATAAATATTACTTCATTAACTCAATTGTACTTTCAAGAGTAACCATTTCGCTTACAGCAACTCCGCCAGCTTCTAATGCTGCGTTCCACATTAAACCATAGTCTTTTCTGTTAATTGCACCTTTAACTGTGAAACCAACACGTGTTTTACCCCAAGGATCTTTAACTTGTTTACCATTAGTAGTAGCAAGAAACGTTACTTTTTTAGTTACACCTTTAATAGTTAAGTCACCAATCAATAAATAAGTTCCTTTTGCTTTGCCTTTTTTCATTGACGTTGATTTGAAGGTCATTTTTGCAAATTTCTCTGCATCAAAAAAATCAGGGCTTTTTAAGTGACCATCTCTTTTATCATCATCTGTATCAACACTTGCAACATCAACTGAGAATTCTACTGTTGCATCTGTAAAGTCTGCATCCGTTTTTGAATTTACTTTTCCGTCGTAGATTTTAAATTTACCTTCAGTTTCAGAAACCATCATGTGGGTTACTTTAAAACCTAATTTGCTGTGTGAAGCATCAACTGCCCAATTTGTTTGCGCTATCATTGATGTAGCCATTAATGCAAGTGCACTAATTGTTAATTGTAATTTTTTCATTTTAATATGTGTTTGTTTTTATAGCACAAATATATGTCATAAAATTAGATGTCTATACAATTAAATTATTAAAAACACAAGGCTTTGTTATTCAAATATTTACAATCAAA
>CANJJP010000045.1 GCA_947474485.1 Bacteroidota bacterium
AAATTACATTACCGAATTAAAAACATTAAGAAAAATAATTCAGCAATTATTAAGCGGGGCATCTGTTCCGTTTTTTGGCGAACCGCTAAAAGGCTTGCAAATAATGGGAGTTTTAGAAACCCGTACCTTGGACTTTGAAAATGTAATTTTAATTTCGGTAAACGAAAACATTTTGCCTTCGGGTAAATCATCTAATACTTTTATTCCGTACGATTTAAAGAAGTATTTTAAATTACCTGTTTACCAAGATAAAGATGCTATTTATGCATATCACTTTTATCGCTTATTGCAAAAAGCAAAAAACATTGGTTTAATTTACAATACCGAAAACGACACTTTTGGTAAAGGAGAAAAAAGTAGGTTCATTACACAATTAGTAAATGAATTACCAGCTGCAAACGATGCTGTTAACATTGTTGAACGCATTGCTGTTTCTGAAGATTTACTGCATAAAGATGAAATAGCATTTACCATTGAGAAAACAGAGGAGCACATAACAAAAACAAAAGACAAAGCCTTTACGCACGAACGTGCAGGTTTCTCTCCATCCTTGCTAAACAATTACAGAGATTGTAGTTTGCGTTTTTATTTCAATTACATTTCAAAAATACGTGAAGCTGATGAAGTAGAAGAAAATGTAGAAACCAATACCATGGGAACCATCCTGCATGAAGTGTTGGAACATATTTATTCTCCATTTAAAGATAGCTTCCTTAAAAAAGATGCTTTACTTGCCCAGCTTACACAATTAGAAACACTAACCGAAACTGCATTTAAAAATCACTTTTCGGAAAGCGAATTTAAATTTGGAAAAAACTTTCTTGCTTTTCAAACCGTGCAATTGTATGCTACAAGCCTTATTAAATCAGAAGCAGAAAAAGTTGAGCATTTAGAAAAACAAAATGATTCACTCAAAATAATTGACTTAGAGCGCAAACTCGAAAGCATAATTGAATTAAAACAAGGCGATGAAATCATACCAATAAAAGTAATTGGAATCTCTGATAGAATAGATGCGAGTGCAGGGCAATTTAGAATTGTAGATTACAAATCTTCTGTTAGTAAAAAGGATTCATTTGTGTTTACCAACTTCGAAGAATTGTTTGCGGATAAAAAATATAATAAAGCTTTTCAATTATTTATTTATGCTTGGCTTTGCTGGAAAAACAAATTAAGTGTAGCAGAACATATTAAACCATGTATTATTCCGTTTAGAAGCAATGATAAAAACGAATATTACATCACACAAAAAATTGGCAAAGAAACAAGCGAGTTACAATTTACCGATGCTTTACTAATGGAATTTGAAATACATTTAACTGCATTACTTGGTAAGGTATTTGATAAAGGCACGCCGTACACCCAAACCGAAGACGAGGATAAATGCCAGTTTTGCGCTTATGCCCCGCTTTGCAGAAGGTGATACTCGTCATTTTAACGTTATTTAATTTGTAAACGAAATACATTGCTTAAATTTGTCACACATGAAGATTAAAAAGATATTTATTTTATTCTTGTTTCTGAGCTCAGTTACAACAATAGTGGCTCAAACAGCCAAAACTAATACAGTTACACCAACTAAGAAAGAAGCAAAAAGATTAGTTCAATTCTCAGGGATGGTTGTAGATAACGATAGTTTAAAGCCCTTGCCATTTACTTCCATACTTGTAAAAGGAACTACACATGGCTCTGTATCTGATTTCTATGGTTTCTTTACATTGGTAGCATCGCCAGGCGATACAATTGAGTTTTTCTCTGTAGCATATAAAGATGGTATTTACCGTATTCCCGACACCTTGCAGTCTGCTCATTACTCAATCATTCAAGTTTTGAAAAAAGATACGATTGAATTACCAATGGCTAACATTTATCCTTGGCCAACGCGTGATGAGTTTAAAAAAGCATTCTTAAAATTAGATGTTCCAAGTAATGATTACGATAGGGCACAAAAGAACCTAGAAGAATCAGAGATGCGCGAATTAGCTAAAGGCATCTCAATGGATGCACAAGGCAATTATCGTTACGCAATGCAACAAACATACACTCGTTTGTATTATGCGGGACAATATCCTCCAAACAACCTTTTAAACCCAGTTGCATGGGCTAAATTCATTAAATCCTGGAAAGAAGGTAAATTAAAGAGAAAATAGAAAAGCATTGTTTTTCAGGTATTTAAGCCCTTTGATTTGTTAAAAATCTAAGGGCTTTTTGTTTCTTTCATAAAAACTTCTTATACTTGTAATACAATATTCATCTAAATAATAAATCAATAGGATAAACATCTACTTTTTACTTTCTAAGAATTAACGTAAAATAGGTGCCTATGTTTAATAAATTAATAGATGATAATCATTTAGTTTTTGATTACATTAACGGGAATGAAGCTGCATTAGCAGAACTGGTTCAACGTCACAAAAGAAGAGTTTATTCGTCGATTTATTTAATCGTTCGTAATAAAGAGATAACAGAAGATATTTTTCAAGACACTTTTTTTAAAGTGATCAATTCGCTTAAAGCGGGGCAATATTATGAAGATGGTAAATTTTTACCTTGGACATTACGTATAGCGCGCAACTTGGTTATAGATCATTTTAGAAGAATCAAGAAAATGCCAACTATTCCTAACATCGTTAACGATGAAGGTGAAGAAGTAGATATATTTTCGATACTAAACATTCAGCAAAAGGATGAATATAGTATTGAAAAAACAGAGTTTAAAAAGAACATGCGCCGCATGGTTGATGAACTTCCGACTGAACAAAAGGAAGTATTGATTATGCGCATGTATTACGATATGAGTTTTAAAGAGATTGCAGATTTTACAAAGGTTAGCATCAACACTTCGTTAGGAAGAATGCGCTATGCCCTTATAAATTTGAAAAAGATGCTTGAAGACAAAAATGTTGAAATACCTGTTTAGTTAAAACATTAAAACCAAGCCATGGTTTTTTGTCTTTTGAGTAAAATGCCCGCCGAGAAATTGGTGGGCTTTTTTTATGCCTTTTTTTGTTATTTCGAGCTTAGTCGTGATGTGGTTTTAATTGAAGTTGGATTAACACTAATTGCCTTTAAATGACATATTATGCTCGATTTCGCTCGACTATAGTTTGCTTGATTTTGGAATTGAACTTTTATTCAAGAGCGATAGCATATTTTATATACAAAGCTAGTTGGTGAACATGTTGAAATTGTAATATGGTTTTGTAACAGGAGTATAAAAATTAATTTCCGCTCGCAAATGTTGCAGGCTCTGAAATTGATTCTGATAGCGAAAATTCAAGTTGCAATGTTTCGTCTTCTTTTATTTCAATTTCTTTCGTGATAAAATCTGTGTAACCTAATGATGTTAATTTAAGTGTGTATTTTCCAGCAGGGATATTTTGCGCTGAGAAGTTACCATCAAAATCAGAATAAACAAATTGAGAATTAGAAACAGTGATTTTTACTCCACCTAGTTCATCATTATTGTTTGCGTCTTTTACTTTTCCATAAAGGTTTCCGTTTTGGGAAAAACAAAATTGTTTTACAAGAATAAAAGTGACAATAAATAACCCTGTTTTCATGGCGTAAAAGTAGCTCAATTTGGTTTTTTAAGTATTAAGCCAATATTACCTAATTGTTAAGGCTTAACTTAAGTCATAAAAATGCTTAACAATATCTTAACTGGTTATGAGGGCGTAAAAGCTTATATTTGCCTAGTTAAAACACATATATGAGTAATACAAATCCGAAAATAATGTTGGTTGATGATGAGCAGGATATTCTGGATTTTCTAGGGTATAATCTAACCAAAGAAGGTTATAATGTAATTACAGCAACTAACGGTAGTGATGCAATTAAAATTGCAAAGAAAGAACTCCCTGACTTAATAATTTTAGATGTAATGATGCCTGAATTAGATGGGATGGAAACATGCCGTCAATTAAGAGAAATCGACAGCTTAAAAGATGTAATTATTGCCTTTTTAACCGCCCGTAATGAGGATTATTCTCAAATTGCAGGTTTTGATGTGGGTGGCGATGACTATATAACAAAACCGATTAAACCAAGAGTTTTAAGTAGCAGAATAAAAGCATTATTGAGAAGAAGCGCTCCAGCTATTGAAAGCACATCGTCTCAAGTTGATTTGGGTGAATTGAAAATTGATAAAGAAAGACATTTAGTGATCAATAAAGGTGTTGAAATATCTTTACCTAAAAAGGAATTTAAATTACTTTCATTATTGGCAACTAAACCAGGAAAAGTTTTTACCCGCGAATTTATTTTACAGCAAGTTTGGGGAGATGAGGTAGTTGTTGGTGATAGAACAATTGATGTACACGTAAGAAAATTAAGAGAAAAATTAGGCGACGAATACATTAGGACTATTAAAGGAATAGGTTATAAGTTCGAGTTTTAATAATCTGCCCAAATTGCCTACCTTTGCAGCCTTTAATTGAGGTTGTGATAAAAATCGATAAAATAGAACTTCCAGATTTTCCCTTATTACTTGCTCCTATGGAGGATGTAAGTGATCCGCCATTTCGTTATGTGTGCAAGCAAAACGGAGCCGACCTTATGTACACCGAATTTATTTCGAGCGAAGGTTTAATTCGTGATGCAATTAAGAGCCGACAAAAGTTAGATATTTTTGATTATGAGCGCCCTATTGGAATTCAAATTTTTGGTGGTGATGAAGACGCAATGGCTATGTCGGCAAAAATTGTGGATGCCGTGCAACCCGATTTGTTAGATATTAACTTTGGTTGCCCCGTTAAAAAAGTTGTTTGCAAAGGTGCAGGAGCAGGAGTTTTAAAAGATGTTGATTTAATGATTCGTTTAACAACTGCAGTTGTTAAATCAACTACTTTGCCAGTAACAGTGAAAACACGTTTAGGGTGGGATGATAAGTCGATAAACATTATGGAAGTTGCCGAGCGCTTGCAAGATGTTGGAGTTAAGGCACTCAGTATTCACGGTAGAACACGCGCTCAAATGTACAAAGGCGATGCTGATTGGACTTTAATAGCTGCAGTAAAAAACAATCCACGTATTCATATTCCTATTTTTGGCAATGGTGATATTGATTCGCCAGAAAAAGCATTAGAGTATAGAAATAGATATGGTGTTGATGGGATTATGATTGGCCGTGCTGCTATTGGAAATCCTTGGTTTTTTAATGAAGTGAAACATTATTTTAAGACAGGAGAAAAATTGCCTTTGCCTGGAATAATAGAAAAGGTTCAAGTTTGCAAAACACATTTAATAAAATCCTGCGAATGGAAAGGGGAGAAGCTTGGTGTTGTTGAAATGCGCCGTCATTATACGAATTACTTCAAAGGGATTAGTCATTTTAAAGAAACAAGGTTAAAATTGGTAACCATAGATCATCTCGATGATTTACTTAACTTGCTAGATGAAATAAGCGAACGATTTCCGGCTGCAGAAATTGGTGCATAAGCGCTTCTTTATTTAATATCTTTTTATTTGCCTTCAAGCACGGTTAATTACCAGTAATATAAAAAGGATTAGAGTATTGGCACGAAATTCGTACTTTTACCTTCGTATCTATTAAAAAGTAATTTATGATTAGAAATTTTTTAAAATTAAGCTTTGCGATTGCATTAGTTCCCTCTTTAATGTTCGGACAAGCAAAAAAAACCGTAAAAGCTTCAAAGCCAGCAAAACCTGCAACTACCTTACCTGCAAAATATGAAACAGTAAAAGGTGATCCCCTTAATGCTCGCATTTACACTCTTTCTAACGGATTAAAAGTTTATTTAAGCGTTTACAAAGGTGAGCCACGTATTCAAACATATATTGCAGTTAAAGCAGGAAGTAAAAACGACCCTGCAGATGCAACTGGTTTAGCTCATTATTTGGAGCACATGTTGTTTAAAGGAACTGATAAATTTGGAACAAAAGAATTTTCGAAGGAAATTGTTGAAGTAAACAAAATCGAAGCTTTATACGAAGTGTATCGCAAAACAAAAGATGAAGCAAAGCGTAAGAAAATTTATCATGAAATAGACAGTATTTCCGGAGTAGCAGCAACTTTTGCAATTGCTAATGAGTATGATAAAATGACTGCTGCCTTAGGTTGCAGAGGAACAAACGCATTTACTTCGGTTGAACAAACTGTTTATGTAAATGATATCCCTTCTAACCAATTAGAAAATTGGTTAACTATGGAAGCTGAGCGTTTCAGAAAACCAATTCTTCGTTTGTTTCATACCGAGTTAGAAGCGGTGTATGAAGAGAAAAACAGAAGTTTAGATAGCGATGATAACCAAGTTTATGAAACATTAATGAAAGAATTGTTTCAAAATCATAATTACGGAAAACAAACTACTATCGGAACAATCGACCATTTAAAAAACCCGTCGATGACCGAAATAAATAAATATTTCTACAAAAATTATGTTCCAAATAACATGGCGATTTGTATGAGTGGTGATTTTGATCCAGATCAAACTATTAAAATTATTGAAGAGAAATTTGGTAATTGGAAACCAAAACCAGTGCCTCCGTATAAATATGCTCCTGAAAAACTAATTGCGAAACCAATAACTAAAGAAGTGTTTGGTCCAAAAGCAGAAAGTGTAATGATGGGTTATAGAGTAGATGGTAATAACTCTGCAGACGCTGATTTAGGGATGTTATTAAGCTTAGTACTTGCAAATGGAAAAGCTGGTTTGTTTGATTTAAATTTAAATCAAAGTCAAAAAGTATTAAGCTCTTTTGCCTATTTCGAGGGAATGAAAGATTATAGCGCAATGTTATTTGGAGGAGAACCAAAAGAGGGGCAAAAATTAGAAGATGTGGAGAAACTTATTTTGGAGCAAATCGAAAATGTAAAAAAAGGTAATTTCCCTGATTGGTTAATTTCTGCGATCATTACTGATTTAAAATACTCTGAAACAAAGCAATTAGAGGAAAACTCAGCACGAGGGATGAAAATGACAATGTCCTTTACAATGGATGAGAAGTGGGCAAATAATGTTGGTAAAACTGATCGTTTATCAAAAATCACAAAACAACAATTAATGGATTTCACTAAGAAAAACTTTAATAACAATTACGTAGTTGTTTACAAGCGTTTAGGTGAAGCAAAGAATGCGCAAAAAGTTGATAAGCCAGAGATTACTCCTGTTACTGTTAATCGCGAGGATCAATCACCTTTCCTAAAAAGTATTGTTGATTTTAAACCTGCCGAAGTTGAACCTGTGTTTTTAGATTTCAAAAAAGACATCGCGCAATTCAATTGTAAATCAAACGTTCCATTAATGTATATGCAAAATACAGAAAACGAAACTTTTGATTTGTATTATATCTTCGATATGGGAACAAACAACGACAAGTATTTAGGTGTTGCAATCGAATACTTACCTTATTTAGGAACTTCAAAATATACATCGGAGCAAATGCAACAAGAGTTGTATAAATTAGGCGCAAGCTTTACGGTTAATAGCTCTGCAGAGCAGGTGTTTGTTAACTTAAATGGTATAAGCGAAAACTTTGATAAGGCTGTAGAATTGTTCGAGCATTTATTAAAAGATGCGAAAGCGGATGCAAATGTATTAGAAAGTTTAAAAGGCGATAAAATGAAATCGCGCGAAGATGCAAAGTTAGAAAAGAACATCATCTTACGTTCTGGTTTATATAACTATGGAGTGTACGGAGAAAAAAATCCTTTTACTAATGTGTTAAGCGATACTGAATTAAATGCATTAAAAGCAGATGATTTGATTAAGAAAATTACTGGTTTAACTAGTTATGAGCACCGTATTTTATATTATGGAACAAAAACTCAAGATCAATTAAAGGAGTCGATTAATAAATTGCATAACGTTCCCGAAAAGTTATCTCCACTTCCTCCAAGTGTTGAATTTGTTGAGCAAAACACTGGTAACACAGTTTATGTAGTTGACTACGAAATGAAACAAGCAGAAATTATTATGTTAGGAAAAGGTGTAACCTTCAACCCTGAATTATCGCCTGCTGTTAATTTGTATAACGAATATTTTGGAGGTGGTATGTCAGGCATCGTTTTTCAAGAATTACGTGAATCAAGAGCTTTGGCTTACAGTGTTTCTTCTACGTTCCGTTCATTAGGCAAAAAAGGAAAACCGTATTACTCTTACTCATACATTGGTTCGCAGGTTGATAAATTGCCAGAAGCAATGAGTGGTATGTATGATTTATTAAACAATATGCCGCAATCTGATGTAATGTTTAATGGAGCAAAAGATGCAGTATTATCTAAGTTCAGAACCGAGCGTATTACAAAATCAAAAGTGTTGTTTAGCTATGAAAGCGCTAAAAAATTAGGTTTAGATTACGACTTGCGTAAAACAGTTTACGACAAAGTAAAATCAATGACCTACGATGATTTAAAAGATTTCCAAACTAAAAACATAAAGGGAATGCCTTTAACTGTTTTAGTGCTTGGTAAAAAAGATAAATTAGATATTAAAACATTAGAGAAGTATGGTACTGTAAAGTATCTTACTATGAAAGATGTGTTTGGGTATTAATAAGTGATTTAAATTTTCTTAAAAAAGGACTTCAAGTAATTGAGGTCCTTTTTTTGTTTTGATATCTTTAATCGTAAATATACATTAGAATTTAATTTCGAGGAGATAGTGGGAATGAACACTCATCGACTTTTGCAAAAATTCCGTTCATCCATTTTCGTTTTTTTATCGGAACCGCTATTTTTAGTACTTTACTATTCCCCTTTTTGGTCATCCAAGCTCCAACTGCTTGGTA
>CANJJP010000046.1 GCA_947474485.1 Bacteroidota bacterium
AACACCACTGAATCCGTGACGTTTTACAACACCTTGAAAACCTTTACCTTTAGAAGTACCAGATACTTCTACGAAATCTCCTTCAGCAAACAATTCAACAGTGATAACATCACCAGCATTGCGAGCTTCTTCGAAATGACGAAATTCAACAGCTTTTTTCTTTGGAGTAGTTCCAGTCTTTGCGAAGTGACCTTTCATAGCTTGAGAAGTATGTTTTTCCTTCTTCTCGCCATAAGATAATTGTAAAGCCTCGTAACCGTCTTTCTCCTTGGTTTTTACTTGCGTTACTACGCAAGGACCCGCTTCGATAATTGTGCATGGTATGTATTTACCATTGGCACCGAAGAAACTGGTCATTCCTATTTTTTTACCAATTATTCCAGACATTTTTATTTATTGTTTATTATTAATTTACTTTTATTTAATCCTGATGTGTGAGATAACTAAACTTTGATCTCAACCTCTACTCCACTTGGTAACTCAAGTTTCATTAAAGCATCAACAGTTTTAGATGTAGAACTGTAGATGTCTAACAAACGCTTGTAAGTACACGCTTGAAACTGATCACGTGCTTTTTTGTTAACGTGTGGTGCACGTAATACAGTGAAGATTTTCTTTTGAGTAGGAAGAGGAATTGGTCCGTTAACTACTGCACCAGTCATTTTCACAGTTTTCACGATTTTCTCTGCTGACTTGTCAACTAAGTTGAAATCGTATGACTTTAATTTTATTCTTATTTTTTGGCTCATGTTCTTATTGAGATTCTGTTGAATTAAACTTTTTCTGTTTTACCTTTTGATTTTGCAATTACGTCAGCAGCAACGTTAGCAGGAGCCTCAGCATAATGAGAGAATTCCATTGTTGAAGTTGCACGACCAGATGTTAAAGTACGCAAAGCTGTTACATAACCAAACATTTCTGAAAGTGGAACTTTAGCCTTAATTACTTGACCTGTTCCTTTGCTATCCATACCTTCGATTTGTCCACGACGACGATTTAAGTCACCTACAACATCACCCATGTTTTGCTCTGGAGTTAACACCTCAATTTTCATGATAGGCTCCATTAACACTGGCTTACATTTTGGTAAAGCCTCACGGTATGCAGTTTTAGCACAAATTTCAAAAGATAATGCATCTGAATCGACATTGTGATAAGAACCGTCCTTTAAAGTAACTTTTAATTGTTGTAAAGGGAAACCAGCTAATACACCGTTAACCATTGATGCTTTAAATCCTTTTTCAACAGAAGGGATAAATTCACGAGGAATGTTACCACCAGTGATTTCATTTACGAATTGTAAATCACCACCTGTAAAGTCTGCATCGATTGGACCTAAAACAATTTTAATGTCGGCAAATTTACCACGACCACCTGTTTGTTTTTTGTAAACCTCACGGTGTTCGATAGTACCTGTAATATTTTCTTTGTAAGAAACTTGAGGAGCACCTTGGTTAACCTCAACTTTAAACTCACGCTTTAGACGATCAACAATAATCTCTAAGTGTAATTCACCCATACCAGAGATGATAGTTTGTCCACTATCTTCATCCGTTTTAACACGGAAAGTAGGATCCTCTTCAGCTAATTTACCTAAGCCCACTCCTAATCTATCAAGATCAGCTTGAGTTTTAGGCTCAATAGCAATACCAATTACTGGCTCAGGGAAATTCATTGCTTCTAATACAATTGGATGTTTTTCATCACATAAAGTATCACCTGTACGAATATCTTTGAAACCTACTGCAGCTCCAATATCACCTGCCTCGATAAACTCGATAGCATTTTGTTTGTTAGCATGCATTTGGAAAATACGAGAAATACGCTCTTTGTTACCCGAACGAGTGTTTAGTACATAAGAACCTGCATCTAAACGACCAGAGTATGCACGGAAGAAACACAAACGACCTACGAAAGGATCAGTTGCGATTTTAAATGCTAAAGCTGTAAATGGTTCTTTAACATCTGGCTTACGAGTAACTTCTTGCTCAGTATCCGGATTGATACCTTTAGTAACTTCTTTATCCATTGGAGATGGCATTAATTCCATAACCAAATCCAACATAGTTTGTACACCCTTGTTTTTAAAAGATGAACCACAAACCATAGGAACTATTTTGTTAGCTAAACATGCTTTACGCAAAGCATCTAAAACTTCTCTTTCTGTAATTGTTTCAGGAGCATCAAAGAATTTTTGCATGATGTTATCATCAAATTCAGAAACAGCTTCTAACATTTTCTCTCTCCACTCAGCAACTTCTTCAAGCATGTCATCAGGAATAGGAACAATTTGGTAAGTCATTCCTTTATCATCCTCATTCCAAACCATTCCACGATTGTTTATTAAATCAACAACACCCTTGAAATTATCTTCAGCACCAATTGGTAATTGAAGAGGAACAGCATTACCACCTAAAATTTCACGCGTTTGCTTAACAACGTTTAAGAAGTCAGCACCCGAACGATCCATTTTATTAACGAAACCTAAACGAGTTACGTTATAGTTATCAGCTAAGCGCCAGTTTGTTTCAGATTGTGGCTCAACACCATCAACTGCTGAAAACAAGAAAACTAATCCGTCTAATACACGTAATGAACGATTTACCTCAACAGTAAAATCAACGTGACCCGGAGTATCAATAATATTTAATTTGTATTTGTTATCACGGTAGTTCCAGAAACAAGTAGTAGCAGCAGAAGTAATTGTAATACCACGCTCTTGCTCTTGTGCCATCCAGTCCATTGTTGCAGCACCTTCATGTACTTCACCTATTTTATGGTTTACACCAGTATAGTATAAAATACGCTCAGTTGTTGTAGTTTTACCTGCATCAATATGGGCTGCAATTCCGATGTTTCTTGTATAATGTAAATCACTCATTGTATAAAATCTATTGTATTAATTAGAAACGGAAATGAGAAAAAGCTTTGTTAGCTTCTGCCATTTTGTGAGTATCTTCTTTCTTTTTGAATGCTGCACCTTCTTCTTTTGCTGCTGCAACGATTTCACCTGCCAATTTTTGTGACATTGATTTTTCGTTACGTTTACGAGAATAAAGAATCATCCATTTCATTCCCATCGCAACTTTACGGTCAGGACGAATTTCAGTAGGAATTTGGAAAGTAGCACCACCAACACGACGAGATTTAACCTCAACTTGCGGAGTGATATTAGCCAATGCCTTTTTGAAAACCTCTAATCCATCTTCGTTAGTACGTTTTGCTACTGTTTCAATAGCTTCGTAAAACACGTTTGACGCAGTAGTTTTTTTACCGTCGTACATTAAATTGTTTACGAAACGTGTTACCAATGTATCGTTGAACTTAGGATCTGGTAGTAACACTCTTTTTTTTGCTCTCGATTTTCTCATCGTTTGTTGTTATGCTAAAATATTTGTATTATTTTTTCTTAGCTGGAGCTGCAGCAGCACCCGCTTTAGGACGTTTTGAACCATATTTTGAACGACGTTGTCTTCTTCCGTCAACACCTGCAGTATCCAATGCACCACGAATGATGTGGTAACGAACACCTGGTAAATCTTTCACACGACCACCACGAACCAACACAATACTATGCTCTTGCAAGTTGTGTCCTTCACCTGGGATGTATGCGATGATTTCTTCTTTGTTAGTTAAACGAACCTTTGCAACCTTACGCATTGCTGAGTTTGGTTTCTTTGGCGTTGTAGTATATACTTTCGTACATACACCACGACGTTGTGGGCAAGAGGTTAAAGCCACGGATTTACTCTTGTTTGCCGCTTTTGTGCGACCTTTTCTTACTAGTTGATTTATAGTTGGCATCTTAAACTTGTTGTATTACCTGATTTTACTGAGTTTTTATCTCTTAACTAAACACAATTCCCCTTTTTGGGGAGGGCAAAGGTAATTAATTTTTTATAAACAACACCTCTGTTGATAAAATATTTTTAAAATATTTCTCTTAATCTCAAAAAAATAAGGTTATTTAGACCAAAGCGCCTTTTTATAGGGCGAATGAGCTGCAGCAATGAATCTTATAAAAAATAAAAATATATGTTTTTTAACAAAAAAAGAGACTTACCAATTCATATTGGAAAGATTTTTGCAGTAAAAGTCAATAATGTTTTAATTAGATTTGCCTACTATTATAAAACCAATGAAGAAATACATTCTTTTTATTCTTGTATTAATTACCAATATAGCCTATTCGCAAAGTTGGAAGGTAGAAATAAGCAGTAATGTTGAATACAAGTCGTGGAAACTTACCAATAAATCGGAAGTAAAAACCGCTCCTCTTAATGGAGCTACCATTAAATTAATGAAAGGTTCCACACTAATTGAACAAACTAAAAGCGATGGAAATGGTGATTTTACAGTTCATGTACCGGCAGGGGATGTTTTTATTATTGAAGTAAGTTATAGCGGATGCACCACTAAACGTTTTGAAGTAATCACCAAAAACGTTCCTGATTTTGGTGAAGAAATTTTTAAGCCTAGTTTTAGTATTGGCGGCTTTATTTTATCAAAACCCTTTCAAGGTATTGACTACTCTGGCTTACAGCAGCCTTTAGTAAAAGTTGTTTACGTGCCAAAAATTAAAAATTTTGATGATGATGGATCATTTACGCAGCAAAGTTTAGGTGTAGTAGGGAAAATATATGACGCAGAAGATGCTTTAATAGAAAGCTTTTGTTCAACTAACCGTAAAGGTGACGAAGCATTAAAAGTTCCTGATTGCCCCTTAGCGAAACAGCTTTACGAAAAAGCAAAAACAATTATTGCAGGTGAACAATATCCAGTACAACAATTATTAAAAGTTGGGGCTTGTTTAAAAGAGAAAGAAGAAGCAGAGAAAAAAGCACAAGAAGCAATTGCAGCTAAAGCTGAAGCAGAGCGCATTGCAAAGGAAAAAGAAGCTGCGGAAAAAGTAGAAAAAGAAAAAGCTGCTGCTGCGAAATTAGAAGCGGAAAAAATTGCGAAAGAAAAAGAAGCTGCAGCCAAAGCAGATGCAGAGCGCATTGCAAAGGAAAAAGAAACTGCAGAAAAAGCAGAAAAAGAAAAAGCTGCCGCTGCGAAATTAGAAGCGGAAAAAATTGCCAAAGAAAAAGAAGCTTTGGCAAAAGCCGATGCAGAGCGAATTGCAAAAGAAAAGGAAGCAGCGGATAAAGCAGAAAAAGAAAAAGCTGCCGCTGTGAAATTAGAAGCGGAAAAAATTGCCAAAGAAATAGAAAACACTTCAAAAACTGAACAAGATCGTCTTGCAAAGGAAAAAGAAGCGGCAGATAAATTGGCTAAACAAAAAGAGAAAGAAGAAAAAGAACGTGTTGCAAAAGAAAAAGCTGAGCAGGAAAAATTAGCAAAAGAAAAAGCGAAAAAAGATAAAGAAGAAGCTGATAAAATTGCTAAAAAAAATTCGATAAAAACAACGAAAACAGTTGATACATATACTACATCAACGCATCAAGGAAATACAACTATAACTACGACGGTTACTACAACTTTAACTACTACAGTTACAACTGGAGCTAAAGAAATAAAAGTTGAACCTGTGAAAGAACCAGTTGTAGTAAAAGAACCAGAAGTAGTTACAACAAATACGGTACAAGCTACACCTAAAGATCCTCAAGAAAACAAAATGAACATTTACGGCACATCTAAACCTCAAGAAAACAGTGGAGCCGAAGGCTCGAAACATCATAATGTAAGAACTGTAATTGGAGAAGACAAATACAAGGTAACCGTAAAAAAAGCAGATGAATATCTAAAGATGAAACGATATAAAGAAGCGAAGGATACTTACAATGAAGCTTTGGAAATAAAACCTAATGACAAGTATGCTACTGCGAAATTAGCGGAGATTGAGAAGAAAACAAGTGGGAAATAAATTTAATCCCTAGTTAATAAAAGACCAGAAATTAATTTTATAACATAATCCAATTGCTCTTCGCGCGATAAATCGGTGTTATCTAAAACAATGGCATCTTTAGCTTTAATAAGTGGGCTTTCTTTACGATTTACATCGTCGTAATCGCGGTTAGTTAAGTTAATCTTAACATCCATAAACTCTACATGTTCACCCTTACTGTTTAACTCATCCATCCTGCGATTTACTCGTGTTTCGATATCCGCAGTCATAAATAATTTTAACTCTGCATCAGGAAAAACATGCGAGCCAATATCTCTACCATCCATTACAACACCTTTGTGTTGACCAAACTCACGTTGAATTAAAACCATGTGCTCGCGAACTTCTTTAATAGCACTAATTTTACTAACGTTTTCTGCAACTTCCATGGTACGAATTAGTTTCTCAACATTTTCGCCATTCATAAACGTTTCGGATGTTTTAGTATGAGGATTAAATTCGAAATGCAATTTAATATTTGGAAGCGTAGCAATTACTTCAGGATTGTCAAATTTTTTCTTTTTAATAATTCCATTTCGCAAGCAGTACAAAGTAACACATCTGTACATTGCACCCGAATCAATATATGCGTAATTTAATTTTGCAGCTAATGCCTTAGCCAATGTGCTTTTTCCACAAGAAGAGTATCCATCAATGGCTATAGTAATTCTGCTCATAACGTTTGTAAAATTACTGAAATTAAGCCACAAAACAAAAAGCGAGGATTACATCGTGTATCCTCTCTTTTACGATTCCTTTTCCATGAATTTTATTTTTATATGACTATCGAAACTGTTCCATGGTAATAATGTTTTTTACTAAATATATCTTTTAATTCCACCTTCCACACATAAACATCTTGCATTTCAATATTACCGCTTTTACCTTGGAAGGAACCATCCCATGCATGGTCGAGCTTTTCAATATAAAAAATCATATTGCCCCATCTGTCAAACACCAGCATTTTAAATTCATTTATTCCAATACCATCGCCTTTAAAATGGTCATTAATTCCATCTTCGTTAGCGTTATTAAATGGAAAACCTTTAGGACGACCAACTGAACAAACCAAAGAAAGAATAAAGGAATTGCGACAAGCAGTAAGTGAACGGAATTGTGTTGAGGGAAAGTTTGGTCAAGCAAAGCGATTGTAAGGCATGGGGTGCATATATGCCAAACTAAAAACAACCAGCGAATCAATGATTGGAGCTATAGTTGTAGTACTCAACCTAATCAGGTTGATGCAACAACACGTTTTTACTTTTATTAAAAACACTTTAAATGAATTTAAAATAATCCTACTAAGTATATTTTATCCGAAAATATTTGTTGGACTTTTTAAGTGAACCCTATTTAACTAAATTTTTAATTTATTTATCGTTAGTTCTATATGTTGTTTGTATTTTTGAATTTTAATTCAGTTTTATGGTAAAGTTTGGGAAATGGTTGGGCGGAGGACTCGGTTGGGTGCTTGGCGGACCAATTGGTGGATTAGTAGGATTTGCTTTAGGTTCATTATTTGACAACGCCGAGGTTAGCGTGCAACGTGGTGGGTTCAACGCAAGTTCGCAACGAATGTCAGGCAATAGTGGCGAATCATACAAATCGCAAGGAACACAGGCTGGCGACTTCGCTATTTCACTTTTAGTATTATCAGCCGCGGTAATGAAATGCGATGGTAAAACTATGCGTTCAGAACTCGATTATGTAAAAAGTTTTTTAGTGAATCAGTTTGGCGAATCGCAAGCTAGAGAATTACTGAAGGTACTAAACGACATAATGAAAAAAGACATTCCTGTTTATGATGTCTGCATTCAAATTCGTCAAAACATGCCTATTAGTGCGCGTTTACAACTATTACACTATTTATATGGAATATCAAAAGCAGATGGTGATGTAAGCCAAGCAGAAGTATTATTAATTGACAACATTGCTGATTACTTAAATATTTCAGGCGCTGACGCCGCTTCTATTAAAGCGATGTACTATCGTGATGTAGAAAGTGATTATAAAATCATGGAGATTGCTCCAAGCGCAAGTGATGACGAAGTAAAGAAAGCTTACCGAAGAATGGCAATGAAATATCATCCTGATAAAGTTGCTGGAATGGGAGAAGCAGTTGAAAAAAGTGCTGCTGAAAAATTTAAAGCACTGCAAACTGCTTACGAAAACATTAAGAAAAAAAGAGGTTTAAATTAGTGTTCGCAAGAATAAGCCAACTTCCAAATAGAAATTAATTTTTATGAAAGCAGTTTATTTATTTTTAATTATTGCCCTATTTAATGCATGCGCAAGTAAAGAAGCAGAATTTGAAAAAAGTTCGGGCAAAACAAATAAATTTAAAGTTGGCGAGCGATTTAAAATAAATTTAGCTGAAGATCATACTAAAGATGGTTTATGGTCGATTGGAAATACACATGATAAAAATGTGATTGAATACGTAAATTCAATTTTCCATTCGAACGAAGGAGGAAGTGTTGATTTTAATTTTGAAGCAAAGGCAAAAGGCAAAACAGAAATACAACTTAACAAAAGTATGGCATTAGATACCATGCAAAAAGTTAACTTTGTGATTGAAATTGAATAGAATCACCTAATTAATTGAATAAAGCCTTTTCGCTCAGTTATTGTATTCTCTTCACAAGGATTTGTGTATTTCAATATATAAAAGTAAACACCATCACTGCAGTCCTTACCTTGCCAGCATTTAATTGGACTGTTTGTTGTAGCAATCCTTTTACCCCATCTGTCAAAAACATCTAACTGAAAAAAATCACATCCATCATAATTTAAATACTCTAAATAATCGTTTTTTCCATCGCCATTCGGAGTTATGATATTCGGCAATGTAA
>CANJJP010000047.1 GCA_947474485.1 Bacteroidota bacterium
AGTGATAAATACAATACTCACATCAAGAAATTGATCGGAACAGTGCAGTAACTACAAATTAAACCAATAAACAAACTTAGCCACAACCGCTCGGTTTTTCTTTTCTAAATTAGTTGCGTAGTAATTATCCGAATAAACAATAAAGAAATCACTCATTGGTTTAAAGCGATATTGTAAGCGTGCATTAATATTAAAATTATCAACCTGCGAATTGTACTGAAAAAATGTTGTTAGGAATAATTTTTTAGAAAAGGATAGTTCCATTTTAGGGCCAATTAAATCTAAACTCACTTTCTTGTTTAAGTATGGTAACAAAATTTCATCATGTGTGTAGCTTAATGCAAATATTCCGTAAGGCTGCCACCTGTAAGAAAGCTCGGTGTTATATGATAATTTGTTGCCAACGAAATACGAGCCGTAACTCACGGTTCCTCCTAAAATAAAGGTTTTGCGTTGGTTAGTTTTAAAATTTATACTTGCATCTGTATATAAATATTGCCCCGAATTCAATAATTTCGATTGTCCACTAAATGAAACATCAGTCGGAAATAATAATTTAGTGTAGTGATTTTGAACACCAACATAAAAAGTAGAACTATTTCTAAATAATAAAGTTGTTGATGCTTGCGCTAAATTATCCGTAGTTG
The DNA here is from genome assembly GCA_947474485.1 of Bacteroidota bacterium. Classification (GTDB taxonomy): domain Bacteria; phylum Bacteroidota; class Bacteroidia; order B-17B0; family Aurantibacillaceae; genus JADJDM01. The sequence continues at coordinate 648 of CANJJP010000047.1, forward strand.
TGTATTTATCGTTACAATAGTAATCGCCATACAAATTGTAAGAAACTTTATTAATCTTTCCTTTTTTAGGGAAATAATTATAAGTAATAATTGGTTCAATTCTCCAATACGTTAAACGGTTTGTAACTCCCGTTTGTTGATTGGTTTGAAAAATACGTGGAGTAAATCCTGTTTCAGCGTTGTAGTTTTTATTTACATATTCATGGTTCCAGTGTATGCTCCAGTTTTCATTAGCAAAGCGTAACCAACTTGCATGTGTGTATGCATCGTTATTATTTTTGTTTGATAATGAATGATGAAAGAAAAACTTTCCTGTCCAATGATTATCTGCAGTTGCTAAATTGTAATCAAGCCCAACAACTCTATTAAAATTAGTTGCCGATACACCAGTTGTATCCAGTTGTTGTCGATTTACAAATATCATAGCAATATTTGAACGCTCAAACACATTACGTTGGACTGCGGTAACAAAATAATTTTGTGCAAATACATCTTTATCATTAACAACTGTTTTTGCTGTTTGCATATCCAACACACCAATACGCCAGTTTTTATTTGGCTTCCCACTTAATCTTGCCCCTCCTAAAATTGGAATTATATTTCCGTTATCTAAGCCAATTCGACGAGAAAAAAACGGGCGTATTTGCCTAAAGCCAAAGCTTTGAAACAAATCACTGTTCTCAATAAAAAATTGGCGCTGTTCAGGAAAAAACAAACTGAAACGTGTGAGATTAGTTAATTGCCTATCTACTTCAACTTGCGAAAAATCAGGGTTAATAGTTAAATCTAAATTTAGTGCTGAACTTACTGCAATTTTTGCATCTCCCCCAGCATTGTAAGTATATTGAGGCTTTTGCTTTTTAGTAAAATCTTGTGACGTACCTCCAATAGCATATGGTATAACCGAAATGTTTTTTCCTGTTTTTTTTAATAAAGAATCTATATGCAAAGTTCCTGTGTAAGCTAAAGAAGAAACATTAAACTGTCGAGGCACCTTATTCCAGGTAGAATTTTCATTTCTTTTTAAATCATTTCTCGAAAAATTTATTCTCCAATCCTTTAAATCATTTTTAAAGCGAATCGACTTAAAAGGAATGGCCATTTCAACAATCCATTTATCTTTAAATCTCTTTACTTCCGAAAACCATTTGTTATCCCAATTTATTGTTGCGCCTTGGTCGCCGCCAGTAGATACCAATCCCTCTCGCTGCACACCATAAGGGTTTACACCAAAACTAAATCCGTTCTGCTTATCAGCAAATGGATCGATAGTAACTACAAACGCATCACTAACTGGATAAGCAAAATCTCGTTTTAAAGATTGTATAATGTAATTACCGGGTAAACTATCGTAACAAATTGCTGCAACGTATATGTTTTTTTCGTCATACGTTATCATTGCAACTGTTTTAGTAATAGCAATTGAAGTATCAAACGGAAAGTTTTGCCAAAAATCACTTGCTTGATCACACTTGCTCCAAACATCCTCTTTTAGTTCTCCATCAATGTTTATCTTTTCTGAAGTTTTAAAAATGCTTATGCAGATATACTCCTGCGCATGGGAGAATGCAGTGAGAATTAAAAAACCAAATATGGTTAATAGTTTTTGCAAGATTGCAAAGATAAGAGAATAGAAAAGTTAACTGTCTATACTTTAAGGGATTTATTCAACGTTTATTTGTCTTTTCGGCGAGTTATTAATTTCTTTCGTTGTAAAAAAATTACTTGTAGGCATACTTCAAGTTTTAACTCAACTTCCATGTTGATCTTAGCTCAAAAGGCAAAATACGACCAAACACATTATATGCTGTTTTGTACTTTTTATCTGACTAAGTTTCCTAGTAAAAAGAATTCGTTAAGGAAGTAATTACTTTCTAGGTTTCAATTGCTTTAAAAATTCAGAAGCATAAACGAAATCTAAAATTTCTTGATTATCTGTGGTAAGAATTTCTTTTTTACTGCCTTGCCACCACATGTTTCCTTTGTATAAAAACATGATGTTTTCACCAATTTCCATAACGGAGTTCATGTCATGTGTAATAACAACGGTAGTGATCCCAAGGTCTTCAGTAACTTGTTTTATTAAGGCGTCAATAACTAATGAGGTGCGGGGATCTAAACCAGAGTTAGGTTCGTCGCAAAATAAATATTTTGGTTCGTTTGATATTGCTCGTGCCAATGCAGCACGCTTTTTCATGCCCCCCGAAAGTTCGGAAGGGAATAGTTTGTTTCTGCCTTCTAAATTCACTTTCTTCAAACAAAAATTTACGCGGTCTTCCTTTTCGCTTTTCGACATATCAGTAAACATATCTAAAGGGAAAGCAACATTTTGTTCAAGGGTTAATGAATCAAACAATGCCCCGCCTTGAAAAAGCATTCCTATCTCTTTTCTAACTTCCTGCTTTTCTTTCTCACTGCTAGATGTAAATGAACGGCCATCATATAAAACATCTCCCTGGTCGGGATTATGAAGGCCAACCATAATTTTAAGCATAGTTGTTTTTCCAGAACCACTTTCGCCAATAACCAAATTGGTTTTTCCTGTTTCAAAAACAAAAGAAATATCATTTAGTACCATGCGGTCGCCAAATGCTTTATGTACATTTTTAACCTCTATCATCCAACTAACATTAATTGAGTGATTACTAAATTAGCTATTAAAATCAAAATGCTGTTGTACACTACAGAACGTGTGCTTGCTTTACCTACTTCTAAAGCGCCGCCGCTCGTATAATAACCTTGATATGCTGCAACCGAAGTAATAATAAATGCAAACACAATAGTTTTAGTTATTGAGTAATAAATATTAAAGGGAACAAAAAAGGATTGAATACCAAAAATATATTCATATGAAGAACAAGCTCCTGATGCAACTCCCATAAGGTATCCACCAAGTATACCTAAGAACATACTGATTACAATTAAAAATGGATTGATAAACATTGCAGCAACTATCTTGGGTAAAATTAAATATCCTGCCGAGTTAATTCCCATAATTTCTAAAGCATCTATTTGTTCAGATATACGCATGGTGCCTATTTCGGAAGCAATGTTTGAACCCACTTTACCTGCTAAGATTAAACTTACGATGGTAGGCGAAAACTCCAATACTATGGATTCACGTGTTCCCAAACCTACTGCATAAAGTGGGATAAAAGGACTAGTAAAATTATATGCTGATTGTATAGTAATTACACCACCCATAAAAACGGAGATGATGGCAATAAGTCCGAGTGATCCAATTCCCAACGAGTCAATTTCATACAATATTTGTTTATAATAAACAGAGAATTTCTCGGGTTTACCAAAAACTCGTTTTAAAAGTATAAAATACCTACCTATGTTAAATAATAGTTTCACAGCGTGCTAATTTACGTATTTATACAGACATAGCGTACCTTACGTACCCTACATTTTTGAATAAAATTCATTATATTTGTGTTATGAATAGGAAACAACTCTTAGCCATTCTTCTTTTAATTGTTGTAGCTTTTACTACACCAAGTTGTTTTTTGTTTCGAAAGAAAAACGGGTGTAATACTTGCCCAAACTTTAAAGGCCGCCACTAAATATTCACATCATTATGTTTTTTGTCTATTTCTTCTCAATTTTTCTTTCCGGTTTAGGTACTTTAGCAGGTTTAATTGTTTTAATTGTAGGATTATCAGGTTCAAAAGCTAAAACCAGAAACATTGGATTAATCGTTTTTGGAATTAGTTTTGTGATACTAGTTACTTCCATTACATTATCCGTAAGGGCAACTATAAAAAAGGTAAAGACTACATTTATTGAGCCATTCGAAAATTTAGCAGATAGTTTAAACGCGCTAAACTTAGATGAGTCGTCTGCCCCAAACTTATTGGAAGACAATAGAGATTACTTAATGAACGACACTTGTACTAATAAATTTATTAAACTATCAAAAGAAGAATCGTACAAAGCTAATCCCACAACCTTGGATAGTTACTTTACTTATTTTGGTTCTAGTGAATTTTATAGGTTACCTATTGTTTATCCTTTTGCTATGCACTCATGGGATAGCAGGGACTATGGAATATTGGTAAATGAAGAAAACGAACCTGATATTAAATACAGTACTGGCAAAGAAGAGAATGTTATTTTTAATATTACTCACTACAACTTTGATTCAAAATACATTTTGATAAAGTCAGCCGAAACACAAACTACTGCAGAAAACAACAAATACATTTACTTGCTTTATGATATGGCAAAAAAAACAAGTAAGGAATTTAAATCGGAAGCCGATTTAGTAAAAGCTGCTAAAAAGAGCGGATATAAAGGAGAAATAGAGTTATTAAGTTTATACGATTTCGACGCACGTTATTAATTTTATCTGTGAATCAATTTAGTAATAAAGTAGTTTGGATAACAGGTGCCTCTTCAGGAATTGGGGAGGCTGCTGTTTATGAATTTGCTAAATTGGGAGCGAAAATTATTTTGTCAGCTCGACGCAAAGATGAATTGCAGCGTGTTGCAAAACAAAGTGGTTTATCCCAAGAAAATTATTTAATACTTCCATTTGATTTAATCGACATATCCAATTTTAAATTTCAGGTTGATACTGCCATTGCAAAATTTGGAAAAATAGATTACTTATTTAATAATGGTGGTTTTTCTCAGCGAAGCGAAGCGGCTGCGACTCCTCTTGATTTAGACAGAAAAATAATGGAAGTAAATTATTTTGCAAACATTGCTTTAGCAAAAGAAGTTTTGCCACATATGCTTAAAAATAAAAGTGGACACATCATTGTTATCAGTAGTATTGCGGGTAAGTTTGGGTTTTATTTACGTTCTTCCTACTCTGCTGCTAAACATGCGCTTCACGGGTTTTACGAATCATTACGCTTAGAAAATTATAAAAAAGGAATAAACGTTTTATTAGTTTGCCCAGGAAAAATAAAAACAAATATCTCTTTAAATGCCATTACCGAAAGCGGTGCAAAGCACAATCAAATGGATGAAAGTCATTTAAACAGCATGAGTCCTCAAGAATGCATGTTAGAAATAATCGAGTCCATTAAATCAAACAAAGAAGAAATTTTAGTTGGTGGAAAGGAATTAAAAGCGGTTTGGATGAAACGCCATTTTCCAAAATGGTTCTCAAAAATTATTAGAAAGCAAAGTCCATACTAAGGAAAATGGAAGAGTGAAGATGTTAGTGGGACTTACTTAAGCTATCCTTAGGAAAAAATTTAATAACCTAATTTATCTGTTTGAAATCATTGAAAGTAGCTGAATTGTATTCTACTACTAGCAATTATAGTTCGCATTATTTGATAAGTATAAGATATTGCACTGAATGCCATATGGAGGTCTACAGTATATAAATCACTTTTAAATTTACAACAAATAATCCGTACTTAAGAAATTCGATTTTCTTTCTTCGAATATTTCGGAGAGTACTTTTTTGTTTAACTCATTATCTTTAAAAGCAACCATTGTACGTATAGAAAACACGCGTAAAGCATCTGCTACACTTAATGTGCCCTCTGCTGAATCTTTTCTTCCGTTAAAAGGATACATGTCTGGCCCTCGTTGGCATTGGCTGTTTAAGTTAACCCTACACACTTGGTTTACCAATGGGTCTATTAAATGCGCTAATTGCTCAGGGTCTGTTCCAAAAATACTAACCTGTTGCCCAAAGTTAGAGTCAACCATGTATTGGATTGGTTCTTCAATATCTTTAAAAGTACAAATAGGAACCACTGGCCCAAATTGTTCTTCATGATATACACGCATGTTTTTGTTTACTGGATAAAGCACAGCTGGGTAAACAAATGATTCAATTACTGTTCCGCCATCTTTGTTTATTACTTGTGCTCCGTGGCTTTTAGCGTCTTCAATTAAATCGGCAATGTATTTTGGTTTGTCAGCTTCTGGTAATGCAGTTATCATAACTCCATCCATCCAAGGCGAACCCATTTTTAATGATTCTAATTTTTGTATGTAACGTTTATTAAACTCGGCTGCAATGTTTTCATGCACAAAAATTATTTTTAATGCAGTACAACGTTGTCCGTTAAACGATAAACTTCCTAAAATACATTCGTTAACTGCTAAGTCTAAATCTGCATTAGGTAAAACAATAGCTGGGTTCTTAGCTTCTAAGCCCATTACCGAACGTAAACGATTTGGACGTGGATGCGATTTCTTTAAAATGTTTGCAATTTTACTTGAACCAATAAAAGAGAATACATCAACTTTTCCGCTTTCCATTAATTTAGCAATGGTATCTTTTCCACTTCCGTAAATAACATTAATTACACCTTTAGGAAAACATTCTTTAAATGCATTCAATAATGGATGAATTAATAATACACCATGCTTAGCGGGTTTAAAAATAACTACGTTGCCCATTATCAATGCAGGAATCAACAATGCGAAAGTTTCGTTAAGTGGGTAATTGTATGGGCCCATACAAACAGTAACACCTAACGGACCTCTACGTATTTGCGCGTAAATTTCACTCTTCAATTGTAGGCGCGATGAATCTCTGTCTAAATTTTTTAATGCATCAATGGTGTCAAAAATATATTCGATTGTTCTATCAAATTCTTTTTCCGAATCTTTGAATGATTTACCAATTTCCCACATTAATAGTTTTACAATATCACTGCGTTTTTCTTTCATCATCTTAGTAAAACGTAACATATGTTCGATACGTTTTTTAACTGACATTGTTGGCCATTCGCCACGACCAAGGTTGTATGCAACTTGCGCAGCAGTGAGTGCTTCAAAGGATTCTTTTTCTCCTAATACGGGAAAAGAACCTAATCGTTTTTTTGTGTACGTTCCGTTATTGTTTATTCTTATAGGCGAAAAAACTTCTTGCATACCGCCTGTCCAAGTTTTTAATTCTCCGTTAACCAAGTATTCTCTTTGGTCTAACATATCTGCAATGCGCATTTCAGCAGGTATTTGTTCCTCTGTAGGAAATACCGATAATCTTTTTTCTAATTCGTTCATGTTAATAATTTTAATTAAATGAAAATTTAATTTGAGTTTTTTCAATGCAAAATCATAAGCATTGTGATGATTGCTCATCAATTGAAAGGGTGTACAATTATCTTGTTAATTGCACAAAGCCTTTGTAAGTAACACCCGATACTTCTAATATGAAGTAATAGGTTCCATCTGGCGCCTGCATACCAGAAGTAGTTCTACCATCCCAAACTTGCTTACGTAAACTAGAAGTAAACATTAAATTTCCCCAACGATTAAAAATTTGGAAAGAATAATTTTCTCCTGCACACACACCTGGTATATAAAACACATCGTTAATATCATCACCGTTAGGAGAAAAATAATTTGGAATAGATTCTGCATTCACACAAGGTGTTGAAATAACTAATACAGAATCTACACCTTTACAACCATTTAAATCAGTAGCTGTAACATAGTATTTTATTTCGCTGCTTCCGTCTCCGGTAAAAGTAACATCTGCGCAAGTGCTGCAATTCATATTATCAGTTGGTGTCCATAAATAAGTATATGGACTTGCCCCGCCCGATGTTGTGGCATTTACAATGGCGGTGCTATCTTCTATGAGTGATAGTGAATTGCTTGAGAGGGTTATGTCAATTAAATTAATTACTTGTATTGAGTCGGCTAAATTAGTTGCGGGCAATAAACAAGGTTGTCCGTTAGTCATGGTAGTTGATAAAACCAGTATTGGATTATATACACCTTCAAAATTATAGATATAAGTTAAACTATCAACTCCTGAAATTACAGTTCCATCTGCTAAATCCCAGAAATAATTTTCGGAGTTTAAACTACTTGCGTTAAATGTTACAGTTAATGGATTGCAACCTGAGTCAGGTGTATATGTATATGTTCCAATAGGTCCAGGAACTACTGCAAGTCCTGTTTGCAATAGAGTGTCTCTACAGCCACCTGTGTTGGTTACGATTAATCTAATGTCAAATGTTCCTGCATCTGTCCATGTAAATATTGGGTTTTGCAGTGTTGATGTAGAACCATTTCCGAAATTCCAATTCCAAGCATTTACAAATCCTGTTGATTGGTTAGTAAAGCTAGCTTGCAATGTTCCGCAACCCG
>CANJJP010000048.1 GCA_947474485.1 Bacteroidota bacterium
AAGATTTACTTGCATACTTGGCAATGTATCTTTAATCGTATCAGTTAATATTTGCTTCATCGAGATGTACAAATATATTAGTAATTTAGCCTAAGTAAATAAATATTCTGAATAGTTTTTAACGAATAATATTTATCGAAATATACATTTGAACACGTAAGTATTTTACAATATTTAATTGTGTATATTAGTCTTATACTGTACTTTTGTATCAAGAAATTAAAACAATTAAAAACAAAACAATATGAAAACAATTTTACACAACATGAAAAGCAAAATTGCAGCTACAGCTTTAGCAATTTTAGGCATTGGAGCTATTAACGCTCAAAACTGCTCAGTAAGTGGAATTCCTACTTATAATGGCAACGGGTCAACTTCTATGATTGTACAAGCTTCATTCCCAATAGGCTGGGTATCTTATGTTACTGTAGATTTTGGTGATGGCTATACCTTTTCTGGCAACACTTCTGCATCTTCTTATACAACATCACATAACTATAACCAAAATGGAACTTATGGAGTTATGACAAACCTTGTTGCATATGACCCTAATGATTCAAATCTATATTGTTCGGTTTACAATTTAGATACATTATTCATTAGCGATATGAGTCCATCAGGTGGCGGATCTTGTAATATGCAAGTAACAGTTGGAGCTTTCTCAACTAGCGATAGTTCGGCTTATATTTATTCTACAGCTTCAAATGCTTATACATATAGTTACTTAACAGTTGACGGGCAATTTTTTCCATATACAGATAGTATGTTTTATACTTTCACACAATCTGGCGCTCATGACATTTGCTATTACGCAGATTACAGTGACAGCACAACATATTGTTATGATTCAACTTGTATTATTTATACATCTGTAGGCCCTAATGGAGGTGGCGGTTCAGGTCAATGCCAAGCGGCGTTTTATTTATGGCAAGATTCTTCTAACGTAATAGGTAATGGTTGGTTAGCAATTAATTATTCAAGCGGTGTTGGTCCACTAACATATTCATGGGACTTTGGTGATGGAAATACTTCTACACAAGCATACCCAATGCATACATACAACACTCCAGGTAACTATGTAATTTGCTTAACAATTGCTGATGCAAATGGCTGCACAAGTTCAACTTGCGATTCATCTGCTGCGTTAAGAATGATTCAAAGTCAACTTTCTACAAATGCAATTATTGGTTCTTTAACTGTAAGCGCACCAACAGGTATTACAGAACACAAATCAGTAATCTTATCTTCAAGCGTTGCTCCAAATCCAATGGGTGATTTAACAAATGTAATTTTTGAATCAGAAAAAACTATAAAAGGTAAAATTGAAATTGTGAATGTATTAGGTGAAGTTTCTTTCTCTCAAGAAATCAATATTTCGAACGGGGCAAATTCAGCTAACATCAATACTGAAAACATAACCAACGGAATTTATTTCTTACGTATTGTTTCTGACAAGAAAACATTGTCAACTATCAAAGTAGTTAAATAAGAAAGAATTTTTTTAATTAAAAACTGCTTGCTCCCTAAGGCTCTCAAAGGGAACAAGCAGTTTTTTTATGCTGTAACTTTTGCAGTAAAAAGTTCGGTGAGTTTATTCACAACGAAATCAACTTCTTCTTTTTTATTGAACTTAGAAAAAGAAAAACGAACTGAAGCCCTTTCCATGTCAGCACCAATTCCACGTAATACATGTGAACCTTGATTACTTCCTGATGAACAAGCGCTACCACCAGATGCAGCAATTCCGTTAATATCCAAATTAAACAACAGCATTTCTGCGTTATCTGATTTTGGGAAACGACAATTTAAAACTGTATATAAACTATGTGCATCATCTTCTCCATTAATTTCGGTACCTGGAATGTTTTTTTGAATTTGCTCACGCATGTAAGTTTTTAAATGCTGAATATGATCTTGATGTTGTTTCATTTCATTGTAACAAATCTCCAATCCTTTTGCTAAACCAACAATTCCTGAAACGTTTTCTGTTCCACCACGCATGTTACGCTCTTGCGCACCGCCGTGAATAAACGGATTAATTTTTAATGCATGATTGATATATAAAAATCCCACTCCTTTTGGTCCGTGAAATTTATGAGCAGCGCAAGTAACCAGATGCACTTTCATTTCGGGTAAATTCATTGCATAATGACCCATTGTTTGCACAGTATCGCTATGGAAAACAGCATTGAATTTTTCGCAAAGAGCGCCCACTTTTTCTATAGGAAGTAAAGTTCCAATTTCATTGTTTGCATGCATTAATGAAACAAAACTACGCTCGTTGTTTTTTAGTAACTCTTCCAAATGCGCTAAATCAACATTTCCCTTTGCATCAATATTAACCCAGCTTAATTTTATTTTACCTTCTTTCTCTAATACTTGCAATGTATGCTCAACTGCATGATGCTCGATTTTAGAACTAATTGCATGTTTAATGTTATGTGTTGCGAGTGTTTGAATAATTGCCATGTTATCCGCTTCTGTTCCACCACTTGTAAAAAATATTTCAGAAGGAGTTACACCTAAAAGTTTTGCAACTGTTTTCCTAGAAGTTTCGATTGCGGAACGTGTTCTTCTTCCAAATGCATGAATAGAAGAAGGGTTTCCAAATTCTTCTTTTAGATAAGGAAGCATTGCTTCAAATACTTCGTTATCTAATTTTGTTGTTGCGGCGTTATCTAAATATACTTTCATTTACTATTCTATTTTACAAAAATCTTTAATTTATTTCTTCTTCAAAAACTTAAACTTTCCAATCATTAGCAATCGGATTAAAATGACATTTGAAATCCTGCTCTAATACCAAATGGTGATTTTACTTGCTCTTTATAGGTTAATCTCCAAAATGCATCTACTCTAAAAAACTTAAAAATATTTTCTATCCCAACACTTGCTTCTTGATAAGGAATTCGGGGATTAAATGAATTCAATGTAGTTGGGAAAATTAACTCTTTTTTATTTATATCTGTAACACTTCCAAACAACACTTTGTAGGTAACTACTTCTCTCCATTTTAATCTCTTTAACAAAGGAATCTTATTTAAAAATAATCCTTCGAAATGATGAAACATCCAAAACGAAGCATATTGATCACTTGCAAACTCATAAAAGTTCATCATGTTATAAGACATATAATCATAAATATATGTTTGATTTCCACCATGCAATTCCATCAACGGATATGGAACATTACCCCATATTTTCCCTCCTTCAATTGAGAAATCTGTGTATCCTAACAACTGCCCGAAACGAATACGATCATTCACATTTATAACTAACTTGTGATAATCATATTGACCTTCATAAATTTGCTTTAAGGATTTTATATAAGTAAGTTGTAAAACAGGGTACTTTGTTCCTAAACTTGTACGGGTGAAATCTCCATTAATATATTTCTCATCAAACGCAAAACGAGTTGTGAATCTTATTTCACTTGTTCTTATATAATCTTTTTGTATCGTGTCGCCTGTTGCCCTTTCAAAATCATAACTAAAACCTCCAACAGGTGAAAGCTTACGATTTATGAAAGTAACTTTATTCGAAAAACCTTGAAACCACTCATGATCATACCACACTTGTGTTTGGTCAACACGAGTTAAACTATTAAGTGGGGTTCGCCTAAAAAAGGAAGCAAAGAAATTATCTTGCGAAAATCCATTTTGACTTTGCCCTAAAATTTCCAGATCACTTTTGTAATTAATCCCTATTAATTGTCTGTATGGTTTTTTTGACAAGAACGTTTTAAAGCCAACAGAGTATTTCCATTTTTCATCGCGTGTACCATAAGCCGTATAACCACTTATCTCGTACCACCTGCTAAATTTACTCGATGTTCGTCCACCAAAACGAAAACGTGGACCTTCTAATCGATTATAGGACATTAAATTAAAATAAGGTCCAATCTCAAAATTACCGATTGTTTTATAGCCTGCAACCAATACACTAATCACATCAACCCAACTTCGATAAATAGGTAAAGTTTGTATGGTGTCAATCATTTTATAAATTTTCTGCTCATTTGCTGTGAGTGAATCATGCCTGGCTGTGCTCCAAAACTCTTCTGTTTTTTTTGTTGCATCAACTTCAACAATAATATTATCTCCAAACTTAAAGAAATCATTAGGCTTTGGTTTATTTACGACAATGTTTTTATAGGAAGTTGTTTTTCTACCGTAAATCCCTACGCCTTCTTTTTTACTAATTCCAATGTCTGGTTGAAAATCGATAACCAATCTATCCTTTTGCAACATCCAAACACTATCTTCCAAAGTAAATTCTTGAATAATATTTGCAGCGGTAATAAAATTAATATTTGCATCCTTGGGGATACTCATCTCTAAACGCTTAACACCAAAGGTAGAATCGGCAATCCATAAGTTACCGCTGAATAATAACTCTTGTTTTCTGCGAGGTTTAAATCGGATATGGTAACACCATTTTCCATCAATATATAAACTATCTTCTAAATAAAATTTGTAATTAAAAATGGCATTGTCGCACACTGGTGATTTAAAGTTTTTACCAAACACAATTATATCGTTATCATACACATTTACGTTTTGATACATGTCGCCCATAACTTGCGACACACTTTGGTTTTCGAAGCCAGTGATTTTACTTGCCTTAATTATTTCTTTTTTTTGGTTAGGATCATCTCTATAATAAAACTCAGAAAGTGTTTCAATCATAAACAAGGGAAGAAATGCCTTTTCGGAAGAGTTACTGCTATCTACATTATCGAAAATAAATTTTACTGGTTTAAAAGCGCGTTTGTCTTTTAAATTTTTAGGGATATTATTTAAATCGAATTCTAATTTATTATAGGCTTCGTATTCATAGCCAGATAGTTTGCGTTTGTTATTTATTTCTTTGTGCGCAATAACTGCTTTAATGTATTTATGTGCGGGATTTTCACCTGGATTAATTACTACTTCATTTAAAGAAACGCCTTCTTCAAACAATTCCATTGGTACATTTACATTTTGTGAAATTCCTTTTTTAATTGCAACAGAAAAGCGCTTGTATCCTACGTAAGAAGCAACAATAGAATCACCCTTCTGACTAGTTTTAATATAATAATTTCCATCAAAATCAGAGGTTGCACCAGCTGTACTACCCTTTAAAATAACATTAACAAAAGGAAGTGGCTCTTTAGTTTTAGCATCAAATACTTTTCCACTAATAACTATTTGCGCAAAAGCGGGGCAAACAATTATTAGTGTCAGAATGGTGAAAATATTTCGTTTAAAATTGCGCATTTTAGAAGGCATGAAGATACGGAATTTTACTTACTATTAGCCTTGCAAAAGCGCTTCCCAATGCTCAGCTCCGCGGCGTGTGTGTGGTATTACAATTGTTCCGCCAACAATATTTGCAACTGCAAAAATCTCATAAACCTCCTCGGTTGTTACACCTTGCTCGTGGCATTTACCTAAGTGATATTTAATGCAATCATCGCAACGTAATACCATACTAGCAACTAAACCAAGCATTTCCTTGGTTTTAACTTCCAAAGCACCTGCTGCATAAGTATTGGTATCTAAATTAAAAAGGCGTTTTATTACTAAGTTATCTTTGCTTAAAATTACATCATTCATTTTAGCACGATAATCATTAAATTCCTTTATTGAATCGCTCATAAGAATTAAATTTATTCGCTAAAGTAGGGTAAATAATGATTATTTACGGTACTTGTTTTCAACATATTTCGAAACGAAAATACTGATCTCATACAAGCAATAAATTGGCACAAATACCAACATTTGAGAGGTAATATCTGGCGAAGGGGTAATAATTGCAGCTACAATTAACAAAACTACAACTGCATGTTTTCTAAACTTGCGCATAAATGCTGGGGAAAAAATGCCCATTCGTGTTAGAAAATAAACAATAATAGGCATTTCAAACACCAAACCTGTAGCTAAAACCAAAGTAGAAATTAAAGAAATATAATCATCTATAGTAGGCAAAGTTTGAATGAATTTTTCGGTAGTAATATTATAATTACCCAAAAATTGCACCGACATAGGAACGATAATGTAGTAAGCAAAAAAAACACCAATCAAAAATAAAACAGACGAAACAAAAACAAAACCTCTAACCGGCTTAGTTTCTGTGTTTTTCAATGCTGGGCGAATGAATCGCCATATTTCATATAGAATATAAGGAAAACCAATAATTAAGCCTCCCAAAAAAGAAATCCATAAATGAGTTGTAAACTGCCCAGATAGTTGATTACTCACTAATGAAAAATTCATTTCTTTCACGCACAAACCTTCTACCCCACCCAATTTATCCGACAGTATACACAATTGTTTGTAGGTGATGAAGTCAACCCGAAGAGGCCCAAAAATAATTTGCCCAAATACAAAATCAGGAAAGCAAAATACAACAATAGAAAGGATAATAACCACCACAGTTGACCTTACAATATGCCAACGCAGTGCTTCCAAGTGATCCATAAAGCCCATTTCGGCCCCCAGATTTTTGCTATTTCCACCAAATATTCCCATTAGAGGATGTAAAAGTACAAATGATTTATCATTTTAAGTTATTTTAATAGCTTCTATGGCAAAGAATTTGCTAAGAGCTGTTAATTTTATACCTTCATAAATGATAATTAACATAAATATGAAAGCAACATTTTTACTTCTCACATTATTATTATCTCGTGTAAGCTACGCACAGCATGATACTAAAGCCAATACCCAACATGGTTTGGTAAATTGGATGAGTTTTAAAGAAGCTCAGGAAGCAAATAAAAAACAATCGAAGCCTTTTTTAATTGATGTATACACTGATTGGTGTGGATGGTGTAAACATATGGTGAAAACTACTTATTCGGATCCAGGCCTTGCCAACTATATCAATACCTATTTTTACCCTGTACAGTTTGATGCCGAAACGCATGATACCATCGAATATAACGGCATAAAATATTGGAATACAGGTACAGAAAAAAAATCACCACACCAATTAGCTGTTAAAATGCTAAACGGACAATTATCTTATCCATCAACTATTTTTGTAAATAACAATTTTCAATTCAATTTATTATCGCAAGGTTATTTAGACGTGAAAAAAATTGAGCCACTTCTTATTTTTACTGTGGAAAATGTTTTTAGAACAACACAATACGAAACGTTTAGAGAAAATTTTGAGCGTACTTTTTACGACACAACAAAAATAAAAGATGAAGTTAACTGGTACACTATTAACGAAGCGCTTGAACTGAATAAGAAGAAACCTAAAAAAATTATTGTAGATACATACGCGAGTTTTTGCAATTCATGCAAAGTAATGAGCAAGACAGTTTACAATAACAAAGATGTGGCAAACTACTTAAATGATAATTTTTACCTAGTTGATTTAAATGTAGAGTTTAAAGAAGATGTTGAGTTTAAAGGTGTAGTTTATAAAACGGGGCAAATTCCCAACTATCCCTTTCATCCTATAACACTTGAAATGACCAGGAAAAACCTTACTATTCCTTCTATGACAATGTTAAATGAAAATTTAGACATTGTAGATGTTATTCCGTTTTATATTGATGAAGAAGTTTTGTTGCCAGTGCTTCATTTTTATGGAGAAGATAAATACAAAACTACTAAATGGGAAGATTTTTCTAAAGAATTTAAGGAGAGGAAAAAGTAAATTAAGCTAAATTCCTTATCACCTTTACTGTTTCTGTTAGCATATCATCCGTATAATCAAAGTGCGTTACAAAACGAATGGTATGTTTTCCAAAAGGAACAACTTTAATGTTTTTATCTAACATAGCAGCTGTAAATTTTTCTGCAGTCATATTCTCTTTAAAATTTACGATTACAATGTTTGTTTCAACAGGCATTACGTTATCCACAAACCATAATGAACTTAAAGCATTGCCTATTTCTCTTGCACGTGCGTGGTCATGCTTTAACAACTGAATATTATTATCTAAAGCATAAATGCCTGCTGCTGCTAAAAATCCTACTTGGCGCATGCCGCCTCCGAAATTTTTTCTTGCTCTGCGTGCATTTTTTATAAATTCTTTAGAACCCAACAATAACGAACCAGCTGGAGTTCCTAATCCTTTTGACAAACAAACAGAGATACTATCAAATGCATTTCCCCAATCTGATGTAGATTCATTTGTTTCAACTAGCGCATTAAAAATTCGCGCCCCATCTAAATGCAAAGCCAACTTTTTATCCTTACATAATTTAGCAATTGGTAATACATCATTAAGTTTGTAGATACTACCACCCGCTTTGTTTACAGTATTTTCAAGGCTCACTAAAGAAGTGCGAGTAAGCCAATCAAAATCACCATTTATATTTTGTTCAATTTGCCCCGCTGTAATTCTTCCTCTATCACCTTGCAATAATTTTGCTTGAACACCTGAGTTAGAAGAGATTCCGCCACCTTCGTAATTGTATATATGAGAATTAACATCGCACAAAACTTCATCTCCTGGGCGCGTGTGAATTTTAATGGCTATTTGATTCGTCATTGTGCCACTTGGGCAAAACAATGCAGCTTCCTTGTTAAACATCGCGGCAACTTTTTGCTCCAACTTTATAACAGTTGGATCTTCGTTAAAAACATCATCCCCCACTTCTGCATTTATCATGGCCTCAAGCATAGTTTTACTAGGCTTTGTAACGGTATCACTTCTTAAATCTATAATCATACAATTAATTAATAATGTGTCCCCAAAAATAG
>CANJJP010000049.1 GCA_947474485.1 Bacteroidota bacterium
ATGGTCCATTAGACCATGTAACTGTGTATGGAGCAACACCTCCAACAGGCTCAGCAGTAGCAACACCAGTACAATTTCCGTTACAATCAACAGGACTTTCTGTAATTACAGCGGTTAATACTGGAGGATTTGTAAATGTTACCGTTGATGTTACTTGGCAACCAATTGCATCGGTAACAGTAACAGTAAATATACCTGCACATAAACCTGTTGCTGGATTTGTATTTTGATCAGGCTGTGCACCAGGAGCATCGAATAAAAAAGTTGGCGCACCTGTTGCTCCTACAACATTAGCGGTTATTGTTCCATTACAATCTCCAAAGCAAGTTAATAAAGTGGCTGATGTTGTTAGTGTTAGTGTAACCTGAACAGGAAAATTAAAATTAGTTGATGAAGTACAACCATTTGCATCTGTTACAACAACAGTATGATTGCCTGCACATAAATTCGATAGTGCTGTTCCAGGAAAAGAAGCTCCACCATCTAAAGTATATGAATATGGAGGAGTTCCGCCATTAGGGACAATGTTTGCTGTGCCATTACAAATATTAGTACAACTTGGTGTTATTGTATTCACTAAAACAGTAACAGCAGTTGGCTCCGTTACAGTTGCTGATGCAGAGCCTGTACAGCCATTTCCATCTGTTACTGTAACAATATAAGTTCCATCAACAAGGCCAGTAGCTGTTTGTGTTCCTTGCACAGGAGCATTATTCCAAGAATAAGAATAATTTCCATCGCCACCAACCGCAGAAGCAGTAGCAGTTCCTGTTGGGGTACCAATACAAGAAGTTAAAGTTGTATCTGTTGTAACAACAATATTATCAGGCTCAGTTAATACAACTGTTGCACTTTGTAAACATCCTAAAGCATCAGTTACATCAATAGTATAAGAACCATCGCATAAGTTAATTTGATTTAAATTAGTTGAATTGTTTGGCAACCAAGTTTGTGTATATGGTGCGGTACCACCTCCTAAAACAGTTGTAATGGAACCATTGCAAGTACCAAAACAAGTTGGGTTTATTGGAGTTGTTGTAATTGTAATAGCAGGCGGTGAGGTAACAACAACATTATCTGTAGCAGTACATCCATTTCCATCAGTAACTAATACATCATAAGTACCTATTCCAACATTTGATAAACCCGGAGTAATTTCTCCACCTGGTGCCCATAAATAAGTATAAAGTGGTGTTCCACCACCAACTAAACTAGTTATTTGAGCAGTATTACCACCTGAACAATTTACGTTTGTATTACTTAATGTAACTGTTAACAAAACTGGATCTATTAAAGTCACACTATCTTTTTGAGTACAACCCAGTGCATCTGTAACTGTAAGTACGCATTTACCAGCACAAAGATTAGAGATTGATGAAGCCGTGCTAGCATCGCAAGACCAAGTATAAGTATAAGGAGCTCCATTTCCACCTGATGCATTTGTTGAAGCAGCACCATTACATGCATTATCACAGGTTGGGTCGGTATAGGTTAATTCAGGATCAATTTGAGTTGGAGAAGTTAGAGTAACATTATCTGTTGCAGCACAGCCGTTTGCATCAGTCCCAGTAACAGTATAGCTTCCAATTGGCAGATTAGTATAACAATTTGCCGCAACTACACTGCCAACAACTCCTGCTGGCGCAAAGGTAAAAGTAACGGCGCCGCTACCACCAACAAAAGACCCACAAACTTGTCCGTTTCTCAATCCAAAACAAGAAGGATTAGTTGGCGTTGCTGTAACTACGAGCACTGGCGGTTCATTAATTGTAAAAGAAGTTGTATCATCACAACCATTTATATCTGTTGCAACAAGAGAGTATGTTCCTTGTGCAAGTGTTATTATTGGATTCGTTGCACCTAAAGAAACTCCCGCTCCAGTAAACCAATTATATGTAACCGCTCCAGTTCCACCAATATGAGAGGCAGTAGCCGTTCCATCACTTCCATTAAAACATTCTACATCTGTTGTTAAAGCACTTGCCAATATATCTCCAGGACTTTGGACAACAAATATTGAAGTATCATCACAACCCAAAGCATCTGTAATAACAACTGAATATGTTGCAGCCCCCATATTAGTAGCAGAGGATGAAGTTAGTGTATTTACTACAGTTGGTGCTGGAGCTCCTAGCCAAGTGTAAGAATAAGGAGGAGTACCACCTGAAACTCCTGTTACACTCGCTGTTCCATCATTAATATCAAAACAACTTAAAGTTGTTGGGCCATTTTGGGTATAAGTTATATCAGTTTTAGGATCGATAGTAACGCTTCCATTAATTGTACAACCATTCCCATCTGTAATAACATAAGTATGAGTACCTGGACATAAATTATAAAGTGTATCATTATTTAGAGCAGGATTGCCATCCCAAACAACTTGATAGGTTATTCCACTTGCCTGTGCAATACCAAAAGGAGTTCCGTCAGTTGGTGCTACCCAAGCCATTGCGTTACAAACCCCAAAACATTGCTGATCAGTGTTACCTTGATTGGCAATCATTAATGTAGGTTCAACAATTAAAAATGACTCTTGAAGCGTACAACCTTTTCTATCTATAATATCACCAAAATATGTATTAGCACACAAGCCTTCTAAGGAATCTTCCTGACCTTGAGACAATCCATTAAAGCTCACGCTACCAGGATTCCATACTACTGAATACGGAGGATTACCACCGATTATATCGAATAAAAATTGCCCGTCGCATTCACCCTCGCAAAGAGCCATGTTGAACGAATTATAATTTACAGCCATAGGCGAAGGCTCATAAACAACATTATTTGCAGATGAACCAATTTGCACACCTAAACTATTAAAAACTCGTATCGTATAGTTACCACCGCACAAGCCAGTAGCTAAAAAAGGACTTGAAGCAATTCCAATAAATGTAGCAACACTACCAGAAGTAAAAGTCATTGTGTAAGGAGCTGTACCAGCGCCACTAAAAGTAACCAACAAAGATCCATTACAAGCATTTGGACAAGTAACCGAATCAACAATTACAACAGAGGTAATAGGCATAAAAAAAGCTTGGTCCTGCAAATTTACACCAGAAAAAACATCAGTACTTACTAAATTATTATTGTATTTACTAGCACTATAATGTAATTCGGAATTAACAGAAGTAACGCGTAAGTTTTGATTTACACTTACTTCTTCCTTTATATCAAGAAGTGCATTCGAAAGATTTAAATCAAAATAAGCTCCTGTGGTTTTAAGCAAAGACCCTGCTGTTATTGATTGATTGGTAACATTTAACTTTCCATTATTCAAAAATAGTTTGCTGTTGCTTCCTAAAACCAATGCACTTTTAAGTTGATAGTTTGAACCAGCAGAATTAAAAATAATGTCCCCATTAATTTTCTTAGTTCCAAAATATAAATCAATATTCCCTTCTCCTACAAACTCTATAACTCCATTAAAATTCCAATCTGCAGCGTTTCTCAGCATAAATTCGCCTTGAACTTGAATTTTAGAGCCAATCGCACCAACAAATGATACATTTTTCGAATACAAATCAACAATAAAATCCTTGCAAAAAACACTTGAAGTTAATGTAACCTGATAGGTTCCATTTTTAGAAGAAGCATGGTTAAAGAGTACGTCATCATATAATGTAGGTATTTTAGCCCCACCATTACCACCACTCGTTCTTGACCAATGCGCAGCATCATTAAAATTTCCTGAGCCACCAACCCAATAAAGTTTTTCTGCGCTAACAGTTAAGGAGAATGCAAATGCAATCAGTATCAGTAAATATTTTCTCAAATTCCAACTTATTAGCATATAGCAAACTATGTTCTAACTTACGAATATACTAAAAATAACCTTCTTGTTTTAGCGAAAAAATCCTTTTATCCACTCTCAATTGTTAAAAGATAGCTTGTGCTTGCAAGAAAACATCCTCCGCTTCGTTGTTTTCAGTATTTAAATTAGTTATTTACGGGTGCTAATTCTTAATTACAATACTTTGAAAACGCGCCGCTTCTAACATTTTTTTTGCGCGCCCATAAAAAAATACGTTTTTTTGTATTCACTAGATTTGATATGGAAGATAATAAATTAATGGAAAACCCTTGGGTAACAAAAAGCTCAGAAGTAGTTTATGAATCAGCTTGGATAAAAGTTCATAAAAACGATGTGCTTAATCCTGCAGGAAAAGATGCACTTTATAGCTATGTAGAGTTTAAAAATTTAGCCATTGGAATTTTACCACTTGATGAAAATAATAACACCTGGCTAGTTGGTCAGTTCAGATATCCAACAAATTCTTATAGTTGGGAAATTATTGAAGGTGGCGGCAACCCTGAGCAAGAGCCAGTAGAATCAGCCAAAAGAGAATTAAAAGAAGAAGCAGGAATAATTGCAAATGACTACAAAGAATTAATGCGCATGCATTTAAGCAACTCGGCAACCGACGAATTAGCGATAGTATTTATTGCTCGTGATTTAAGTTTTGCCGAAGCTGAGCCTGAAGAAAGCGAAGTACTACAATTAAAAAAAGTACACATTAACGAAGCTTATGAAATGTGCTTAAAAGGTGAAATAACTGATGCAATAAGCGTTGCAGCTATATATAGAGTAATACTTGAATTAAAATAAAAGATTATTTAGCAAGTTTACGCAACAATACATTTGGACGATATCTATCTTCTAAATAAGTATCATATAAATTTTGGAGTGTATCAACTACATTTTTTAAACCTATTTCTTTTGACCAAGCAAGTAATCCTTTAGGGTAGTTAACGCCTTTCGTCATTGCTAAATCTATATCTTCTTCGTTTGCAACTTGTAAATACAAGGCATCATATGCTTCATTAATAAGCATACAGATAATACGATTAAAAATATATTTTCCTTTTTCTAAATCTACTGAAGGCTTTGGTAATTCAGTGCCTTCTTGATAATTATAAAATCCTCTTCCTGATTTTTTTCCAAAAAAACCTGCCTCTAATAAACGCTTTTGCATTAAGCTTGGCTTAAAACGTTGATCAAAATAAAATTCCTTCCAAACTGTTTCGGTAACAATGTAATTTACGTCGTGTCCAATTAAATCTGTTAATTCAAAAGGTCCCATTTTAAAACCACCAATTATTTTCATTGCCCAATCAATGGTAGCAATATCAGCAATGCCTTCTTCTGCAATCCTCATTGCTTCTCCGTAATACGGACGTGCAATACGATTAACAATAAAACCAGGAGTATCTTTACAAATTACAGGAGTTTTTTTCCAAGATAAAATTAATGATTTACATTCCTCTGCCAAACCTTGCCCCGTTGCAATACCTGGTATTATTTCCACCAATGGCATTAGTGGCGCAGGATTAAAAAAGTGAATCCCAATTACACGTTGCGGTAGTTTGCATGCTGCAGCAATAGATGTGATCGATAATGAAGATGTATTACTTGCTAAAACACATTTATCTGATACGATTTTTTCAAGAGAAGAGAAAACAGATTTTTTTACTTCCAAATTTTCTACAATTGCTTCTATTATTAAATCGCAATTCGAAAATTTTTCTTGTGAGTTTACAAATTCAATTTTTGAAAAGATAGCGTCACTTTCGTTTTGCGATATTTTTTGTTTTTCAACTAATTTAGAAAGTGTAGAACTTAAATTTGCTTTTGCCTTTTGCAAAGCTTGTTCGTTTGTATCGTAAACAAAAACCCTGTTACCTGCAGTTGCAGCAACTTGTGCAATTCCACTGCCCATTGCACCAGAACCAACTACACCAATACAACTTGAATTTGAAAACCTCATAACTAAGTAATTGACAAATTATTTTTTATCGCCCGAATGATCAATCTCTTTTACAATAATTTTTATTGGTGACTCACCAATAATAGTGAAAGCTGTTCGTCTATTTTTTTGATGACCAAGCTCTTTTTCATCATTCGAACTCATTTTAGCTATATCTGCATCCAAAACTAACGGTCTTGTTTCCCCATATCCTTTTGCTATTAATCGTTCTTTCAAGATTCCTTTGCTAATTAAATAATCAACACACGATTGAGCTCTTCCTTGGGAAAGCTTAATGTTTGCAGCATCGCTACCACGTGTATCTGTATGTGAATTTAATTCAATAACTAAATTTTCATTCTGCATCAATAAATCATAAACTTTATTTAGAACCTCTTTTGATTTAGGGCGTAAGTTCGTTTTATTTAAATCATACTCTACCCCTTCAATTATAATTTCACCTTCAGGCATTTTATCAAGATCAAAATTTTGAACTAAATGTGTGGTTTCGGTAATCCCTACCGTAGTTTGATTGGCCATCGCAGCTAGGTAGCGGAGTTTTTGTGCTTTCATGAAATACTCCTTTCCAATAGGCAATGGTGTTGAATAAAATCCTTTTTCATCTGTTTGTAGGTACAATGGTTCATCTTCTCCGTGCACATCTTTCATCGTAACTAAAGCATTAGGAATTGGATCTCCTGTTGTAAGATCAGAAACAGTTCCAGAAAGATCAATTATTATCTCTTCATTATCAAACTCATAAATATCATAACAGTGCCCACCTATACAAGGCTCTCTATCACTTGAAAAATAACCTTTTCTTTGAATTCTATCTAAAATATAATAAGCATCGTCTCGTTCTGAATTTACAGGGCGGCCAACATTCAAAGGTGTTGCATACGTTTCATCATCAACATTGAAATGACTTTTAAATACATCTAATCCTCCTAATCCACTGTGCCCATCAGAACTAAAAAACAATGTACTTGTTATTGTGTGAAAATAAGGAGTAACCTCATCACCAGCAGTATTAACTGGAGCGCCTAAATTTTTAACTGGTCCTGGCAATCCGTCAGCATCTAGTTTTGTATACCAAATATCCATTCCACCTTGTCCGCCTGGCATATTTGAAGAAAAATACATGATACTTCCATCAAAAGTTACAAATGGATGTGCGCTTTTATAATTAGGTAAGTTTATTGTTTGATCCAATTTAATCGCTTCAAAGAAATGTCCATCCTTTCCACGAGCCATGTGTATTGCTGATTCATTTCTTTTAGCATCACTCCATCTAGTAAAATACATAATCTCATCAGCATCCATTGCTCCTGCGCCATCATGATAACCAGAGTTTAATGGTCTACCAAAGTTATGCGGCTTCGTCCATTGCTGATCCTTTTGTTCGGTCCAATACAAATCACATAAAAAATCACTCTCTTCTGGCGATTGTTTTTCTCGATTAGTTAAAACACCACCATGACGAGAACTTGTAAAAATTATTTTTTCGTTAGATCCCCAATAAACTGCCGCAAAATTAGAAGTCCCTTTATTAAAAACGAGCGTATCCATTTTACGAATAACAATTGTTTTATGATTATTATTTATAGAATCAAGCGCATAATAACATCCTGAAATTTCATGCTGCGCTCTATTTAACAAAGAGTCCTTTCCAGGATTATCCTTCATGAATACTTCGTACATTTCAATTGCTTCTGAATAACGTTTAGTACTCATTAATGATTTAGCATAGAAATACCTATCGTTTGGATAAGAACCTAAACTAACTGATTTTTTTAGCTGAACAATTTCATTCTCATAATCATGTATCTTAAAATAACAAACTGCCATTTGATGAACTACATAATGATGGTTATTAATAGTTGTTGATGTACCTTTTGCAACCTCAGCCGTATCTTTGTAATCTTTTGTTTTAAGATTAGTAAGCTGTATTTCATATGGCTTAACTGTTTCAGTAAAAACTACAGAATCGTTGAGTACTTTTTTATAGTAATTCAATGCGGATGCATAATCTTTTTTTGCAAAAAATTCATCTGCCTGTTTTAACCATAATTTTTTTGATTGTGCAACAAACAAAAATGGAGTTAAACAAAAAAGTATAAATAGTATTTTCCTCATAATCAGTTATTCGATCTAAATTCTTGGACAAGCTTTAACTGCTTTTGCCTTATTTTTTTTACTTGCGCTATAAGTAAACGATACTTCAAATGCTCCACGGCCATTAGATGCCTTAGATAATGAAGAAATATTTACATCATAACTTATTTTACCAATAATGTTATCAAATCTTGCTCCTAAAGAAAATGCAGCTGCATCCTGGTTTCTGAAAACAAGTCCTCCCAGTAAATACATGTCCTGAGAACTAAAATAATATCCTGCGTCCAAAGCAATATTTTGTTCGTTAGCATTTTTTTGGCGCATAACTAATAACTTAGGAATAAAATACAATTGCTCAGTAATGTTTATTCTTAAACCTGTATGCATATAAATACGCATTGGTAATTTATTATTGGAATCGAAAAAGGTTTCTTTTGGTTCAAGAATATTAAACGCAGATGCACCAAGAAATGGATTTATACGTGATTGTATTTTAGAATAATAATACAAAAAACCTGTATTTAACTGAGGCAGCATTTGGGATTGACTTGCGAAAGATTCGCCCGACGGAATATCCTTATTAAAACTCCCGCCATTGGTTGGTGTATATTGATTATCGAACGTATGCAACTTATATTCAACACTTTTTTGAGTGATTCCACCTTGCACACCTAAGCTTAAATTATGGAATTTCTTCTTATCAATAGAAACGGTATAAGCTAAAGAACCCATTGCTTGCAAAACGTTGTAGTTCCCTATACCTGCACGCATATTAATAATTTGTGCGCCAAATCCCCAATTTTTTACTGGAGCATCAATACTAAT
>CANJJP010000050.1 GCA_947474485.1 Bacteroidota bacterium
ATTGTCAGATTCAAAAGCAATTAGTTTGATGTATGGATAAGTTGATGCACTAACATAATTTTGAAGATTAAGAATATCTAATGAATCTTTTCTAAAGGTTGCAAGAGTATCTATTGCTCCGTTGATTGAAACACCAACAACTTTAATGTAAATACTATCAGTGTTATTTGTTTCATAACTCGAAAAGCGCCAATGAAATGATCTCCAATTTGTTGATGGACCAATTAGTTCAGATTGGATATAACCATTGTTCCATTTAGAAGAGAAGGTATCAGCTAGGGTTATTATTTCGGTATATCTTTTTCCTAAAACTTCTTTTGCGTCGTTATGAGCAAATGATTTTTTTACCCCAGAAATAATGATGTTAGTTGTGTCAAGTTTTAGTTGGATACTATCAGAACCAATTTTATTAAACGCTTGAATTAAAGAAGGGGGGTAAGAACTACTTGGGTCAGTATTTCTACTATATGCTAGAACATGAGATCCATCTGGGATTATATTTAAAAAATCTTCCAAGCGTTGCATGTAGGCAGGAATATTCCCGCTGTTATTTTCACAAGCATTGGCCACACTGAAATCAAAAACTGTTCTACTATTAGGTATGCAGGAGCAACTGTTGTATTGTGTTAACCAAACACTTCCAATTGGATTACCCACAGGAATTACAGTGTCTGATAAATAAGGCAACCCAGATATTGCGTCAAATATTGCAAACGACCAACCTCTCTTGTCTCCACAAGAAAAAGTATTTTGCTGGCCATTGTTAAAATAATATGCGTTTTCAGCAAAATTTAAATAAGGTGGACTAGGATCACCAACAGCACCTGTTTTACAAAAAATAGAGTTAACAGAGTTTTTAAATTCGAATTTACGAGCAGGCTTGTTGTATGCTACGTATTGGTAAGTATTATTTTTAAATTGATGAAAATGCGCTTGCGACCAACCTGATTTGTTTAGGATAGTTTGGAATGAACTCTCTCTCCAACTTATTGCAGATTGAATATTTGTGTCCTTTCCAATTCTCCAAAAATAAACTGTACTGTCATTATTTAGAAGCGTTAAATTGTAATTTATAATTCCTCCGCCCGAATTAATTGTTGTATTAACTAATGGATTTAAAAACAAATCATTTGTATCCACTTGTAAACGATAAGTTGTTATTGGTGCAAGTGGATCGGCTGTCGATGCTTTTAATGTGATTGAGGATAAGTTAGGAACAACGGCGTAATTGTATGGGTAAACAGGATATACATCAGCACCTCTTATAAAAGCATTTATATAACCTGTTGTAGTGTTATTGTTTTCTGATAGTTCATTTACTTCGTTATAATAATCGATGTGGAAAAAGAACTTATTTAAGCCAATCCCATTAATTAAATCTTTAGCTATGTTAAATGAAAAATTACTTTGGTTGTTTGTTGCTTTTAGTGATTTATAAAAATATACACTATTTCCATTAGGTAAAATGCGCTGCGTATAAAAAACAATAGAATCATTAATTGCCATTCCATTATTAGCATAATGAACAGATATTTTTACTGAATCGATTGATGTTTCAGTGTCGATTTCTATATCTGGATTAGTTAAAACAAAATCTGGTTTTCTTGTTGTAATTGGCTTTACAAATGGGTCGCCTTGCAAACTCATTTCTTGAACTGATATTTTTACAATGCTATCTCCAAGTGTAAAAGGGAGTGTTTCAGTATTAATTACAGAAGATTTTATTACATCACCATATGATTTTCCATAAAGAGTTTTAGCATAATTTTTATAAAATTGCTCAGTGTAATATTGAAGCGCATAAGAAATACCTGTACTTACAGAAGCTAAAAAACCAATTGTTCCGTGATTGTCAGATAAAACAAATCGTTCGCTTGTTGAGATTACACCTGGTAGATGATAATCTCCAGTATAACACGAATTGGAAATTAAAAATGGAAATCTTGGCGAATTATCAAAGCTTGTAGGTTCATTAATGTTTTGCTCAAACCCTTCAACAGAGCCATGTCCAAAGAATGTAAGTAAAGCAATTCCATTTTCAATTACATTTTTAATACTATCATTAGTGTTGATTCCTATAGGAGCTGTGGTGGTTTTTTTAAAAGTAAAAACATCCCCACCAAATAACGAATCTCTTAAAATGTTTTCGTTTGATTGCATGTATTGGTTAAAAATACTTTGCTCATAAGCATTGTTTCCGCCCACAAAATGCAAGGCTCTTTTTTGCCAAGCTTCACCGCCAATTTGACTTTCATGCAAAATAACTTTGTTAAGATAGTTTAATGCTGTTGAATCGTTAAGAACTGAAATTCTACCTGTAGGAATTGCCGGCGCTAATGAACTAGGATTTAATAAGCCTTGAGTAAGAAGGTTGTCGCAAGCAGGATATCCAAAGGAAGGGACCAAATTGTATCGACTCTTTGCGCTGTTGTTTGCTGTTGCTGTATTAAGTTCTTCTGGTTGATGAATTGATTTGCCTATTAAAAATAAATTTTTTGGACTACTTGGGAAGTTGTCAAGTAAGAATCCACTAAATTTTTTAATTGCATTAGGATGCCTATTAACACCAAATGAAAATTGGTCTTCTAAATCCGCAATGTTAGCAAGTAAAACGTTTTGTGAGCCGCCAGCAGCGCTTCTTCTGTAGTTAGCATATTGATTAGCTGAGTTTAATAATAAAGAATGTGTAACGATAATATATGCCGAGTCAATTGAAGATGATAGGTAGTTAACAAAACTACCAGTGCCATTAACTAGCGATAGGTTTACTGTGCTATCAAGTTTTGAATACGAACTAATTAAACATTTTTTA
Source organism: Bacteroidota bacterium (assembly GCA_947474485.1). Classification (GTDB taxonomy): domain Bacteria; phylum Bacteroidota; class Bacteroidia; order B-17B0; family Aurantibacillaceae; genus JADJDM01. The sequence goes on from CANJJP010000050.1 coordinate 2,813, forward strand.
TTACCCAAACTATTTGGAATTAATCCTTTTATTGTACTTGTATAACTAGATAGTGTAATCCACTTGTTATTTGTAAGGTCAATTAAAATTGGCAAACTTCCGTTACGATTAAAGTTAGTTATTTCAACGAGCGATTTACTTTGTAAAGAAGCATCTGTAATGTACATTAATTGTTCATCTCGATTTAATAAATCGTACCTGCTTGGAAAAGTTAATTTGTAATAGTGAACACCAAGTCGTGTTGAGTTTGCATCAAATTGAGGATTTGTTAAATTATTTAATTTAATATTTAATACGCTCCCTATGCTTGTTCCAGTGAGTGCGAAATTGTTTTTAAAAGTTTTATAACCATCATAGTCATATGTAGCAAGGTTTTGCCAATTCCCTGCATTATCCTGGTATTCTATAGAGATATTATGATCAGGAAATATAAATGGATTCGACATCCCTGAATGTACTACAGATAAAAACGATGACGGACCAGTTGATACAATAGTTGAAGTGTTAAATGAAACAGTGCTACTTTGTCCCATAGTAAAAACATTCGAAGCAAACCCCTCCCCAAGCGCATACCTCGGATCAGTTGAGCCTAAAGAGGTTTGAGGGCCAGCGTGATAGATGTTGTTGAATGCAATTACATCTTCTTTTATGAAATATTGACTGTTAGTAAAGGAATTAAAAGTAGTGTCAGTTTCAATTCCATAGCGTTTGTTTATAGTAGAGGAATTCCAAGTAAGAAATACTGCTGAAGTATCATTAATAACACTGTAGTAAGGGTTAGCAATAAAATTTCCGTAATAGAATAATGTGGAATCATCTTTGCCAGTGTTTTTTTCTGCATAAAAAATTAAATAGTCACTAGTGTTAAACACTTCATCCGATTCGCCTTCAATTAAAACTGGCAATTCAATACCTTTTTGAAATAATTGAATGCTTTTTGGGTTAATTGTATTTATTGGAACGCCAGCAGAAATAAGTTTCGAATAGTTTAATTTATATAAACCAGTTTTTGAAATCGGAATTTTATAATAAGTTTGGTTATGATTTATCCACTCATTATTATAAGTTTGAGCTTTTACTGAAATAGTAAAGAAAAATAATATAATAATAAAAAGTAAATTCTTCATTGTAAATCGATAAAACGCGTAATTCAAAGATACTGATTTATCTTTTAAAACGACATCGAATTGAAAAAGCAATTTGTTTAAACTTTATACTACTTTTTTAGCTGGGCAACCAACATAAACACCCTCTTCAACGATGGATTTAATAACAGTTGACCCAGCTCCAATTGTTACATTTTCACAGATACTTAATCCGTCAGCTATTACGCAGCTACTTCCTGCAAAAACTGAGCTACCCAATTTTACAGTTCCATTTAAAGTTACTTTTGTTGAAATATGACAATGGTCACCAATTTCAACATCATGTTCGATTAATGATTGCGTATTTAAAATGCAATTTACACCAACTTTAGCACCAGCATTAACTATTGCCCCGTGCATAACAATCGTTCCTTCGCCAATAGCTGAGTGTTTCGAAACATGGCTAAGAGGTGATTTAATAACAGGCAACTTAAGATTTAGCGATTTTAATTTGGAGTAAGTTTGTTTTCTGAATGTGTTATTTTTCCCTTGTCCAAAAGTGATAAAGAAATTGTTAGTTGATTTACTCAATTCTTCAATATCATCGTCACATCCAATTATTGCATAGCCTAATACTTTTGCCCCAATTTTTTCTTTTACATCAATTATACCTAGTATTTCATATCTATTTTCTTGCTCAATTACATCTATAACAGATTTACAATGTCCGCCACCACCTATGAGTATGATTTTTTCTTGCATAATTGTTTTACTGCTTTTTTAGTTCTTGCTTTATTTTGCAATCTGGAAATTGAACTTCAATAACATCTGGCAACCTCACTACATTCCCAAATTCATCTTCCGCCATTATTTTAGTGAAAAATATTTTTTTCGCTTCTTTGAGTTTTTTCAATTCATTTAGCATCTCAGGTGTAAGGGATTCGCTATATGAAATCATCATTTTAATTTTTTTGTTGCTTATTCTATAGTGCAATTCAAATGACTTTACTGCGTGATTAACCACATTTCCATATTTGTCTTGTGCAGTAAGTTTAAATTCTACATTATCATAGCTCGCTTTTGCTAAATTAGATTCTTTTCTAATCGTAATTTTTTGAGGCTCTTCCTGTGAAAAAACTGGAGAAATAGCCGCTAATAGTAAAATAATTATGAAGAGTTGTTTTGTCATCAATAATTATTTAGTTGGCTTCTTCTCTTTTTGTGCATTTTTCTCATGCGATTTCATGTACTTTATATTATCGCAATTAGTTGCCATTTCAGCAGCTTCTTCGTATCCTTTAGCGTTTGCTGATTTGTAATAGGTGCATGCATCAATAAGATCTTCATCCTGCTTATCTAAAATTACAGCAACTCTATAATCAAGCTTACCATCTGTAGGTTTTAGTTTGATACAATTTTTTAAATCAAAAATTGCTGAACTCCACATTTCTTTTTGTTCTGCTAAATCAGCTCTTAGCAAGTAAGCTTCGTATAAGGATGGTTTTAATTTCAAACACTCATTTAAGTCATTCATTGCCGAATCTGGTTGATTTAATTTTTGATAGGCCAATGCTCTAGAATAGTAAGATTTGTAATCTTTTTTACTCAAACTAACTGCGTTATTTAACGATTTTAGCGCCCCATTATAATCTCCTTTGCCCATTAATGATTTTCCTTTTTCGCCATGTATGTAGCCAGAATCAGGAAGTATTTTTAAGGCCTGATCAAGTTTAACTAAAGCCTCATCATATTTTTTCATGTTATTACTTGTAATCGCTTCTTTTGCTAACACAATTGCTTCATTATTGCAAAAACAATCTTTATGAGCTTGGCCAGCAACTTCACTTCCTTTTATTGCTTCCGTTTTCATTCCAATGCAGCCCTCTGTTTTTTTGCCCGCTTGAAATTTATCAAATGCTTTAAGTCCCTTTGCGTTAACGTTACTGCTATCTAAAATGAATATTTTTTCTAAATCAGCGCGCATTACAGTAATGTTTTTTGTGTAGTACGAGCAAATTGCTCTTTTTTCGTAAGGCTCGATTAGGTATTTTTTACCTTCTGGTATGGATGATTTCGATGCAATTAACTTATCTACTTCGGGAGATACAATTTTTATTGCAGCTTCGAAATCCATTATAGCCAAACTATAACTTTTAATCTTATATTTTTGATTGCCGCTATCAATTGCCTTTTTAAATTCGGCCGTTTGACCAAAAATAAGATTAGAAATGATTATAAAAAGTGAGCTAAATAAATAATTTTTTTTCATGACCAAAGTTTTGATTTTTAACAAATTTAGCAAAACATATCAAATACAAAGCCAAAAATACATTTGTATCTTATTTCAATGAAAAAATGGGAGATTTTCGATTATTTTTCGATGTCTTTTTTTATCTCTTTAACTTCAGCATCAAACTCATTCGTTTGTGCCTGCCAGTTTTGACGAACTTGTTGAGCTTGCTCTTCAACAACACGGGTATTGTTATTTATTTCGTTTTTTATATCATTAGCATGAGATTGTATGTCTCGCTGTATACCACTTGTAGCGTCTTTAAACTCTCTGATGCTTTTGCCAAGTGTACGTGCAATGTTAGGAACACCTTTTCCACCAAATAGTAAAAGTATTACTAGCACTACTAAAACAACTTCACCTCCGCCAAGGTTTAAAAATAATAGAACAAATTGCATCAAAAATCTTTACTTTTAAAAAACTTTATCAAAGTATACACTCCAATAAAAAAAATCAGCGCAACTATTGTAATAACAAAAAACTCAGAAAGTCCAAATTCATACATTGTGTCTTCATTGTGCATGGACAAATGTACTAAATATTAGGCATGTGTTTTAAAGAAAAACGATTATTTTATTAATTGTTGTGGAATTTTCTGGGTACTTACATCAAAAGGTAAAATTAAGCAACATGAATATAGCAATTAACAAACCTTGCCACGAAGATTGGAATAAAATGACTCCGAACGATAAAGGCGCATTTTGTGCAATATGCACAAAGGATGTAATTGATTTTAGTAAAAAAACAGTGCAGGAAATTAAGGATTTCTTTGCTAAGCCAATTAACGGAGAAGTATGTGGCCGTTTTAAAGAGGAACAATTAGAGGAAATTAGCTTCGAATCGTTTATCGAACATTTTGTTGGTTTTAAATTAACAAAGAAGGTTATAGTAATTGTCGCTTTAACTTTTGCTACTTGGTTTATGGGAGTTGCAGAGTTAAATGCTCAAAACAAAATTACGATGGGGAAAGTTGCCCCGGTTAAAACAAATGCAGTTAAACCAATAAATGTTAAGGGAGATGTAAAAGTCACTCCAAAAGATACAACTAAATGTACTAAGCCAAATTCTGAAACAATAAAAATGGGCGAAGTTGTTGCTCCACAAAAAAAAGAAAAAAAAGTAAATGAGAAAAAGCCTAAAGTTACGAAATTAGAAAAATTAAAGAAAGAGGAAGAAATTATGCTCTTAGGGGATGTTATGATTGATGGTAAAGTAAATAAGCAATAGTTTAATAAAATAATTCGTTTCTTTGCCTATGCAATTATTCATAGGATCAGAGTTAGATTCGGAAACTTTATTTCTTACTGAGGAAGAATCTTGGCACTGTGTGAAAGTTCTTAGAAAAAAAACCGGAGATATTCTTTCTGTAATTGATGGAAATGGAAATTTTTATTCGGGAAAAATAGTTGGCGATAATCCCAAAAAAATTATACTTAGTATTGAAAGTAAAGAAACTAAAACACCTTCTCGAAATTATAAATTACACCTTGCAATTGCCCCAACAAAAAATATTGATAGGATAGAATGGTTTATTGAAAAAGCTGTAGAAATTGGAGTTGATGAAATTAGCTTTTTGCTATGCAAAAATTCGGAACGGAAAATTTTGAAAATAGACCGAATGCAAAAAATTGTAGAAAGTGCGGTAAAACAATCGGTTCAATTTTATATTCCGAAAGTAAATGATTTGATAGCATATACGAAATTTATCGAGCAACAAACATCTTATCATACCAAATTAATAGCACATTGCCAAACACCTAATTTGCCATTTTTATCAAAAGTTATAGAGCCACAACAAGATTCATTGTTATTGATTGGTCCAGAAGGAGACTTTACCATTGATGAAGTTAATTTAGCAAAAAGCATTGGTTTTCAAGAAATTAGTTTAGGCAACACGCGCTTAAGAACAGAAACAGCTGCTCTCTATGCGGTTAATGTCTTTTCTGTTTTATCAAATTGTTAACTATTGCTTTCAGCGATAATTTGCAGTATATTTGTTCTGATATATTATATTTTGAATATTAGATTTTTTGTTTCATGGATTTTCGGCGCATTGCTGATGTATACCGCATTTTACATGTGGCATGGAGTAATTTCAACTGATTTTTATCGTATTCAGTATCCAAAAGGAATTTTCCTCGGTTTAGCAGCGGTCGTATACTTAATTGTTTCTTATGTGCTGTATAAACTATTCGAACTCAAGTTTTGGAAAAAAATAACGACTAATTTGTTTTTAAGAGGCTTGTTTGTTGGTGTAATTTTAGGGTTCACTTTGTTTGCTTTTACATTGGTACTTGGAGTTGGATTTTCAGGAGGTTATTCTCTTAAAATATTGATGGTAGATTGTTTATGGCAATTAATTGAGCAATCTATTGGTGGAATGGTAATTGCACTTGCTCATGTATTTATTTTCGTTCCTTATATGGAAGAGGAAGAAATACGTAATTCCTAAATATCAAAGTGTCCTTTAAAAATTTGGAATTAAATTTG
>CANJJP010000051.1 GCA_947474485.1 Bacteroidota bacterium
TAGGTTTAAATAGTTTTGAAAGTATGGATTGTATTCGTTTTGTTCCGGCTTTTGCATGGTTATTTTTTTGTTGCAACAATGGAGTACACCATTGGAATTTTATTGTCTAAATGTTTAATGCGGAATTTCCCTGGGGCAAATTCTGTTGTTTCCTTAAAACAATTATAAGGCGAGTAATCAAATTCTTCTAGTAAATTTATTTCTAAATTATGTTTGATTAAACTATTAATTACCTCTGCCATCCCATGCTTCCACATTACGTATTCTGATTTAAGGGCAGCATTTCTATCAGCATAAGTTCCGTTTTCTGTTTCAACAATTGCCCCTGTATTAAAATAATTATAGCCAATTTCTTTAAAATAATCATCAAACATCCAAACTACCGGATGAAACTCAACAAAAATAAATTTGCCACCTGGTTTTAAAAATGTTGAAACTACATTAGCCCATTTGTCCATATCGGGCAGCCAGCCTATTGTTCCGTAGCTGGTGTAAACAATATCAAATTCTTCGTTCAAGTGTTGTGGCAAATCATAAACATTGCAGTAAATAAATGACGCATCTGTTTTAGTTGTTGCGTTCAATTCCTTAGCACTTTCAATTGCTTTATCTGAAAGGTCTATTCCTGTTGCTTTAGCGCCCATGCGGGATAAAGAAATGGTGTCTTGTCCAAAATGACATTGAAGATGTAAAATGCTTTTGTTTTTTATATCACCCAATAAATTGAGTTCAATTTCTTGTAAAGAAGTTTTTCCTTTTATAAAGTCTTCAACGCCATAGAATTCAGATTTAATATGTGCATCAACTCTTCCGTTCCAGGATTGTTTGTTTATTTCGATGTAGTTGTTTTCGGCTAAACTCATAAGAGTAATTTACTCTACAATTAATTTCTTCGTAACCATCTTTCCTGATTTATCTTTTGCGAATAGGAAATAAGTTCCGCCAACTAAGTTCGAATTTAATTCGCTTAAATTGTTATGTTGTTTTGTTGTTGTGAAAACTATTTTTCCTAATAAATCAATCATTGTAAATTCAACTTCTCCGCTTAATTCATAGCTTTGGAATTGGAATGTTCCATTAGATGGATTTGGATAAATAATTGCATTGCTATAACTGTCTTTTATTTGCTCTAATCCAATTGTTTCTCCTCCTAAAATGGTAATTAAAAAATCTTCAGTTTCTCCACTTGTAAATGTTGTACAAGCTTTTGTTGAATCATTTGCAAAACCATTAGCTCTGCTTCTTATACGCATTCCTGTTAATCCATTGTAGGCAGTTGCAGGTAAACTAAATGTTTTTGTTTGTAAGCCATTTGTAACAGAACTTGTTGTTAATGCAATCCATTCGTTCGGCTCAAAATTTCCATCATGATCTTCATCAATCCACATGGATGTAACATTGTTTCCTGTTTGACGAATAGTAATTGAATACGTTTGAGCAACACTTAATGTTGCAGTATTAGCTCCTGTTGCAGGGTAAGAGGAATAGTGAGGGGCAACATTATTTCCGCAACCACTTATTGTTGGATTAAATGTGGTTGTTTCAATTCGTAATGAATCAATTGAGTAACCAGCGCAATTTCCTCCTAATGATGCGTTGCAATAACAGTAAATAGGTAACAATGTATTTATACTGATAAATGCTGTATCGCTTTGTAATACGCAGCTAACAATTGCTCTAATGTAATACATTGTGTCAATAGTTATACTTAGGTTAGGTAAATTATTACCAACTACATTTGTCCAAGTAGCATTGTCGGTTGATGTTTGCCATAAATAAGAAAGTTCATTTGCGTTTGTTGCTCCTTGCAAATAAAAATCGGCAATTGTGTTTTTACAAACTGCAGTATCAGTTGAAATAATTACACCTGCATTAGGTGTACCTGTGCATGTTGTAACCGCACTATAATTAATTGTAATGTTTGGTCTCAATGTATCTATAGTACCTGTTCCTGTAGGAGCTGAATTATCTTGTTGCCAATATTGAAAACGTTTTTGCCCCGCTGTTTTATAACGAAATCCTTTTGATAATAAACCTTCGTTCCCTGTTCCTCCCGCATTGGTTTCAATTATTAACTCTAAATGCATCGTATCAACAAGTGTGAAGTTATTTGCGAAATTAATTGTTGTCCAATTATTTTCAGTAAACGAAGTTGAAGCTAACAAACCCGAATAAACTAAGGTTGTATTTGCCATTTCATTAGCTAAAGTAGTAGGGAAAGCAAAAATAGAATCTTCTATTGCTCTTGCATAAACCTTCACAGGGGTATTTGCAGCTATAAAACTATTTGTACTGTCGCAATAAAATGCAATCGAAGTAATGCTTGTAGTGCCTGTTATTCCAAGTTCATAACGAGAATAAATAAAAGCACTTCGTTCATAACCATAATAGGATCCTAATGGTTTTCTTTTTAATGAATTAGTTCCGTTACTCGAACTTGAATTATCTGCAGGTATTGTTACCGTTTGCGCAAAGCTTGCACATGCAACAATTAAAAATAATAATGTAATTAGTTTTGAAATTTTCATTTTATTAATTCGTTTTTATTTTTTCTCCATTTAAAAACACTTGATCCACTGGGTTTGATCCAAATGAATAAGCAATCATATCTAAGGAGTTTATTTTTTTTGTAATAAAGAAATTAGCTTTTTTTCCAATTGTAATACTACCAACTTCATTTTGTAAACCCATTGCAAATGCAGTATTGATAGTGCTTGCGTTCATACACTCGTTAGGAGTCATTTTATATTGTATGCAACAAATAGCTTGCATTAAATTCATATTACCACTAGGGCTTGAGCCCGGATTAAAATCACTTGCAACTGCTAATGCTAATCCCGCGTTAATCATTTCGCGTGCTGGAGGATTTGGTAAACTTAAAAAGAAAGCAGCTCCAGGTAAAATAGTTGGAATGGTTTTAGAGTTTTTTAAAGCTTCAATTTCTTTAGCTTCTACAAATTCTAAATGATCAACACTTATTGCCCCGCATTTAACGCCTGCAATCACACCGCCGTAATTGCTCATCTGCTCGGCATGCACTTTAGGTGTTAATCCTAATTTTTTACCCGCTTCTAAAATTTGTATCGTTTCCTCTGGAGTAAAATAATTTTTCTCACAAAACACATCAATAAAATCTGCCAAGCCTTCTTTGGCAACTTGTGGCAATGTTTCGTTTAAAATAATGTCGATGTATTTAGCTTTATTTGTTTTGTATTCGGTTGGCACCGCATGTGCTGCAAGGAAAGTAGCTTTAATACTAAGAGGTGTAAGTGTTTTTAATTTCTTAATTACACGTAGCATCTTCAACTCAGCTTCTGGATACAAACCATAACCGCTTTTAATTTCAACTGCCCCGGTGCCTTGAGAAATAATTTCGTTGCATCTTATTAGTGCACTTTCAACTAATTCTTCCTCTGTTGCATCCTTAAGTTTAAGTGCCGAGTTCAAAATCCCACCACCTTTTTGTGCAATTTCTTCGTAAGTAAGTCCGCGAATTCTATCCGCAAACTCCCCTTCGCGGCTACCAGCGTATACAATGTGTGTGTGGCTATCAACCCAGCTTGGTATAACTAATCTGTCTTCCGCTTCAATTATTTCTAATCCTTTCCAATCGGTAATTCCCGGAAAATCATCCATGCTACCGTAGTCTAAAATAATTCCATCTTCAACGGCAAGCCAAGCATCATTTATATGCGGTACTTCATCCATACTTTTGCCTTTAATTGGCTCAGCAGTGACTTCCCTAACTTGTACTAGTTGTTTTATGTTTTTTATCAGTAAACGTCGCATAATGTAGTAAGAGACAAAGTTAAAATTAATATTCAGTTTTCCTTGGCGAAAATACATCATTTGATGATATTAGTATTTTTTTACATTTTATAGTTTTTCAACTTGGAAGTACCAAGAACATTGATTTTTAATGTAACGCAATCATGTGTATGAATATCTATGAAGTACTTTTGAAAAGTAGATTTTAAATTCGAATTACAATAGAACTAAAACAGAGGTATTTGTTAATCAATGTTTCATGCTCATTCCTGTTTTTACAACTTTTTAAACTGTATTAACTAATTCAATTTTAAGTAGATTTGTATTTATAAAATGTTTAAAAATTTACTTTTTATATTTCTTTTTACCTCGCTCAGAATCTCACTTTCTGCGCAGCAACCTTATTATTATAAAATTGATGACGTGTTAGCCGTTGTTTAATTAAATCTTCCGTAATGGTTTTTTTCAGAAGTCGCGAAGAGTATTCAGTTACTTTAGAATTAAGAGGATTAAATGAAAGTAAGCCTTTGTTATACTTCGAAAAATAAACTAATCCGTTATAGTATTCTATCTCGTATATGTTAGAGGCTATGCCATCTGCCCCAACAGAAACGTATAGAATTTGTTTATTCTTACCTTCATCATTATACTTCTCTAATTTATCTTTATTGGCAAGCCAAACATTTAATTCATCATCAATTGTAAATTTTGAGGCACTTGATTTTAAAACACTTTGCGTCAAGACAGAGAAAAACACATTAAATTCAATACAGGATTTGTTTTTGAAAAGTGACATTATAAACACAAATTACTATTTAAGCAGATTCTGTTCATTAATGCGTAAATTTTGGACGCATCTCAAAGTAATGATATCGTATTAGAAGAAGAAATAGAAATATTAGAATTGTCTTTATCTTTAGAAAAGCAATGTTTTGGTAATGACTTCACAAACGAAATCAATGCTGATAAAACGATTGATATTCATCGCACTCATTTGCCTTCCATTATTATTCAAACTTTTATTGAAAACGCTTTAAAACATGGACTCTTGAATAAAAAAGGGATTAAAATAGTGAAAGTTGATTTCGAATTAAAAGAGAATACATTAATTTGTTCTATTCTTGATAATGGTGTTGGTCGTAAAAAAGCTGCTGAAATAAAGGAGCGTTCGCCTATTAAGCATAATACATTTGCTACACGTGCAACAGAAAAACGTTTGAGACTAATTAATTCAGATAGAAAAAATGCAATACCATTAGAAATAACTGATTTGGAAGAAACGGGAAGTCCAATTGAGACAAAAGTAGTTTTGAAAGTGCCACTAAAAGACTAAATTTTTAAAACAATTACAAAAATAACTAAAGAATTAATTTACTCTTCAATCATTATCTTCCTCAACTTATTTAAAGCTGCTAAAGCTGTCATACGGATGTTTCTGTTTCTATCCGTTCCAAAATGGAAACGCTCAGCAACAACCCCTGCATCACTTGCTATAGCTATCCAAACTGTGCCTACTGGTTTATCATCACTTCCGCCTGTTGGACCTGCAATACCCGAAACTGCAATTGAATAATTAGAATTAAATTTTTCCTTTGCTCCTATTGCCATTGCTTTTGCACACTCCTCTGAAACTGCCCCTTGCTGTTCGAACACATCATTTGAAACGCCAAGTAAATCATGTTTAAATTGATTATGATAAGGAACTACACCACCTTGATAAAAAGCAGAGCTTCCAGCAATGGATGTAATTAAATGTGAAATATATCCGCCAGTGCAGCTTTCGGCTAGAGATAATGTTTTCTTTTTACCCAATAATAAATCAGCAACCAACTTTTCTAATTGATCGGGTTCTTTTCCGTACTCTTCATAACCATAAATGTATTCTGAAATAAGTGGTGTCAATTTTTCAATTGCTTTTTTTACTCTATCTTTCAGTTCAGCTTCATTTTTTCCATAGGTAGTTAAACGAAGCTTAACCATTCCAGGAGAAGGCAAGTACGCAAGTTTAATTTCATCCGTCGCTAAACTATCTTCCCATTTCTCAATACGTTCAGCTAAAAAGCTCTCGCCAATTCCATTTGTGAGAACCGTTTTATGATAGATAAAAGGTAAATCAAATTGTTTTTTTAATTGAGGAATAACAGAATCACTTACCATTGACTTCATTTCAAAAGGCACACCTGGCATACTTACATATATTTTATTATTATGCTCAATCCACATTCCAGGAGCTGTGCCGTTGTGATTTAGTATTACCTTACAGTTTTTAAGTACTTCAGCTTGTTTACGATTTATTTCAGTTAATTCTTTGCCACGTTTCACAAAAAAATCGCGAACCATTTCAACTGTTTCTGCATGTTCAATTAAGCCAACATTAAAATAATCTGCCAATGTTTTTTTGGTTATATCATCTTTTGTTGGGCCCAAACCACCAGTTATCAAAATCAACTCAGCCCTACCCTCAGCCTCTTTCAAGGCTTTTAGTATATGCTCTCTATCATCTGATACAGAAGAAATTTGTTTTACTTGTATTCCATTCAAATTAAGCTGCTGCCCTATCCAAGCTGAGTTGGTATCAACAATTTGCCCTATTAAAATTTCATCTCCAATGGTAATTATTTCTGCAATCATAATTTTGGTATTATATTTGACTTTTGTTCGTATCTTTAAAACATAAATATTAAAACATGAAAGTAAAAATTTTATCTGTAATAACCGCCTTAGCTTTATTATGGGCTTGCGATAGTAAAACTACAAGCAGTATATTAAACACAACCAACTCCATTTTAGGTGGTGGTGGAACGAAGCCAGTTGACTTAACTCCAACTAACGATGAAGTAATCAGCGGATTAAAAGAGGCGCTTAGCACAGGGGCAACCAATTCAGCAGGATTTGCTTCTAAATTAGATGGTTTTAATAAAAACCCAATGTTGTTTATTCCTTTCCCGCCACAAGCAGCAAAAATGAAACAAAAATTAATTGATCTTGGCATGCAAAACAAGGTTACTGAATTTGAAGTTTCTTTAAATCGTGCAGCTGAAGAAGCTTCTAAAGATGCTGCTCCTATTTTTGTTAACGCAATTAAAAACATGAGTTTTGCTGATGCAATGGGTATTTTAAAAGGTGGTGATACTGCTGCAACTCATTTCTTAAGAGAAAAAACCTATGCATCATTAGTTGAAACGTTTAAACCAACTGTAAAAAATGCAATTACTAAAGTTGAAGTTACTAAATACTGGACTCCACTTGCAAACACTTATAATAAAATTCCTTTCGTTGAAAAACAAAATCCTGATTTAGATAGTTACGTTACAGGACTTGCTGCTCAAGGTTTATTTAAGTTGGTTAGAGACGAAGAAGCAAAAATCAGAAAAGACCCTATGGCTCGTGCAACCGACATTTTAAAGAAAGTGTTTGGTTATGCTGATTCTCAAAAGAAATAAGTTTGAACAAAACTAAATAATGAAAAGACTACTCGAAAGAGTGGTCTTTTTTATTTCACAAAAACTATAAAAAAACTTCCTTTCTATTGTTTCAGAAAGTACCTTTGTCAAAATTTTTGACATGCTTAAATCTAATCCTAATAAAAGCATTATCCTTTGGTTGCTTAGTGGTTGTTTTTTAGTTTACGTAATGGTTGTAGTAGGTTGTTTAACGCGCCTTACACACAGCGGACTTTCTATAACTGATTGGAACTTTAGTTTATTTGTTCCACCCTTAAGTGATGCTGCATGGCAGGATAGATTTGCACAATACCAAACAAGCCCCGAATTTAAATTAGTAAATTATGATATGATCTTAGAGCAATTTAAACCTATCTTTTGGTGGGAATATATTCACCGTACAATTGGAATGTTTATAGGTGTTGTATTTGCATTAGGATATTTTTATTTTTTAATCAAGAAAAAACTAACACCAAATCTTCACAAAAGACTTTTGATATTAGTTGGTGTTGGTGCATTGCAAGGCGTAATTGGTTGGTGGATGGTGAAGAGTGGATTAAGTAAAGAACCCGCAGTTGGTCATTACGAATTAGCAACGCACTTAATGAGTGCATTTATGGTATTTGCATTTACATTTTGGTTTACACTAGAATTAATAAATGATCAAGAAGAAAAACCTGAAGTATCCACTACAAAAATTCGACCTTTACTTCTGTCCTTTTTTGTTGTGTTGATTTTACAAATAATTTACGGAGCATTTACAGCAGGTTATACAGAAGGAAATAGTAGTAAAGTAAGACCAGGTCACATGTTTAACTCATGGCCTAAAATGGATGGTAAGTGGGTAGCAGATCAGGTTACAATGAAAGAAGGATTTTTTGCAAACATTTTCGAAAACCCTGCAGGCATTCAATTCGTTCATCGCACAATGGCGTTTCTTGTTGTGGCTTTTGTGGCTTTCATTTGGATTAAAACCAATAAAATGAAATTAAACAAATCACAATACCGTGGCGTTACTTTTTTAATTTACGGAATTACCATTCAGTTTATGTTGGGTGTTTACACGCTGCTATATCAGGTTCCAATTTTACTTGGCACTTTACATCAAACTGGCGCATTCTTTTTGTTTGCCACAACAATTTACTTGCTTTTCCATTTTAGAAAAGTTAAGTCTTAATTTGTTTAGATAAAAAACAAATTACTATCGCCAATATAATTATTATTCGGAGGAGAGCATTGGCCTTGATGCCGCGCGGTGCCATGTGGCGGGGAACTTCAATTTCTTAGAAATTTTTTATTGGAAGTTTACTCCCCGTTTTAGATTTTCATAGAAATTGTAGAGGGGCGCGTGGGATTCGCAGCATCTTGACTTCTTTTTGTTTCTTGCTAACACACAAGCTGGCTCAAACATGCGCTGCATCTTTGCCCTGATCAAGCAAGAAAAAGAAAATATAAAAA
>CANJJP010000052.1 GCA_947474485.1 Bacteroidota bacterium
ATTTCGAGTGGGAATTTTATTCCAAACATTTTAGGTACTTGTTCTCCAATCGTTATGTGAAAAAAAGTAATGAGAGAGAAAGCAATTGGAACCGTTATCAAATGTGGATTAACAGTTATTTCCAAATTATTAAAAATTTTACCGACCATTTCGCTCATCACATGCTCACCAAAGGCTCCTAAACCTAAACTAGCTAAAGTAATTCCTAGTTGAGTTGCAGATAAATATGCGTCCAATTTAGTAAGAAGTTGCTGTGCTACTTTGGCTCGTTTGCTGCCTTTTTGAACTTGCAAATCGATTTGTGAAGATCTTACTTTTACTAAAGCAAACTCCGCCGCCACAAAAAAGCCATTTAAAAGTACGAGTAAAAGAGTAAGAAATAAGTCTGCTATCATGATGTTTTAACAAAACAAAAGTACACAATTAAAATTTAATGGAATTTTGCACCTAATCATTTATTAACATTTAGAATCTAAGAAACAATTTTACCAATTGTTCTTAAAATAATTTTAATATCTGTTAGTAAACTCTGTTCAGTTATATATTTCTGATTTAGAAGTAGTTTGGCAGGCATAATCTCTTCAATATAGGTCTTTTCAGGCTCGGATGATTTGGCTAAAAGTTCGTTTTCATTTGAGTATTCGATAGATGCGTAATCGGTAATACCAGGTTTAACATTCAAAACTTTCATTTGCTCAGCGTTGTACATATCTACATACTTTCTTACCTCAGGGCGTGGACCAACCAAACTCATATCGCCAAACAATACATTAAGCAATTGGGGCAACTCATCTAATTTGTATTTTCTAATAAAATATCCAGAGCGGGTAATTCTGCTATCTCTACCTCCCACAGTAAGCAAACCCTTTTTATCCGAGCCTGTGCTCATGGAGCGAAATTTAAAGAGTTTAAAATCTTTGTTATTCTTCCCCACTCTAACTTGTTTGTAAAAAACTCCGCCTCTTGAATCAATCAGAATTACAATTGCTATGATGATAAAAAAAGGAGATAAAAGCAAAAGACCAATAAAGGAAGCGAATATATCGAAACAGCGTTTTATCATTAAAGAACCTGCTTAATTGCTTTGTTTACTGCATTGCAAACTGTTTGTATATCAGCATCCGATAAAGAATAATAAACAGGCAAAGAAATTTCGCGGCTGTAATTATCATAGGTAACAGGATAATTTTTTACATCATAACCTAAGTTTTTATAAAAACTCATAGCAGGAATTGGAATAAAATGCACGTTTACCGAAACATCGTCTTCAGAAATTAAACGAATAATTTCATCGCGTTGTTGCTCATTAACACCTTTAATGCGGATAGGATACAAATGATAACACGATTCTTTCTCAGCTGTTTTATAAACCGGAATATCAATCAATACATTTTTAGAAAGTTCTTTGCTGTATTTTTCTACAATTTCTTTACGACGCACTAAGGTTTCATTATCATAGCGTTTAAGTTCTATTAAGCCGATTGCAGCAGATAAATCAGTCATGTTACACTTGTAGCCCGCTTCCACAACATCGTATCTCCAATTGCCTTTTTGGGTTTTTGCAAGCGCATCTTTGTTTTGACCATGCAAAGTGCTAATGCATAATTGCTGATAGATAGCAAGATTATCAAAAGGTGCAGGTAAATTTAATGCAATTGCGCCGCCTTCAGCAGTAGTAAGGTTTTTAACTGCATGAAAAGAAAACACAGAAACATCGGTTAAACAACCTGTATGTTTTCCTTTGTAAAAAGCACCAAAAGAATGTGCAGCGTCTGATAGAACTAATATTCTGCCCAGCTTCGTTTGGTTTTCGCCTTCGGCTTTAAATTTTGTAGTGTATTTTTTTGCTAATTGATTAATTGCATCGTAATCGCAAGGATAACCAGCAAAATCAACAGGCATAATAACTTTAGTGCGCTCAGTAATGTGTTTCTCTATTTCTGCAACTGCTATATTAAAATCGTGTTTATTTACATCTACAAAAACAGGTTTTGCCCCGCAGTGCATAACAACGTTGGCTGTTGCCGAGTAAGTATAAGCAGGAAGTATAACCTCATCACCTGCTTTAACACCAAACCAACGCAGCATAACTTCTAAACCTGCAGTTGCTGAGTTAAGACATAAGGTATTTTTGTTTCCGCAATAAGCAGTAATTTGTTTTTCGAATTCTTTTGTGCGTGGACCTGTTGTAATCCAACCCGAACGCAGGGCTGCGCTTACTTCATTTATTATTTCTTCATCAATGCGCGGTGGTGAAAATGGAATCATAGGACAAAGATACGTAATTGATATAAATAAAAAAGCAACTACAATGGTTATTATAATGACTTGAAATATTCCAAAAGCGTATACTTACAAAACGGAAATTAAATTATATGTAATACGAAAATTACTAATGCAAGGGAATATGGTGTGGCTATCAACTATTTTACTTTAGAACTCAGTGCTTTGTATGTAATTACTTTTAAGAATCTTCGGGTTTTCTGTTTTGTAATCCATTTACTAGTTTGATTTAACTGTTTAAGCTTACTAATTCCTTCACACATTTCAACAATCTTGCTGCTAAACTATTTTTAGCAACATTATTTAAGTATTTATTAAACAATCATTCCATCCTTCATTACTAATTTCCTATCCGCCATATTAGCAAGGTCTTCGTTATGAGTTATAATAACAAAGGTTTGCTTAAACTGATCGCGTAAGGTGAAAAACAATTGATGTAAATCTTTTGCGTTATTCGAATCCAAATTACCCGAGGGCTCATCTGCAAAAATAACAGCGGGGCTATTTATTAAAGCACGCGCAACTGCAACACGCTGCTGCTCTCCACCCGATAATTGTGAGGGTTTGTGTTCCATACGTTGCTCTAACCCAAGCAAGGTCAATAGTTCTCTCGCTTTTTGCTCTGCTTCCTTTTTCGATTTCTTTGCTATAAAGGCAGGAATACAAACGTTTTCTAATGCAGTAAACTCAGGTAACAAATGATGAAATTGAAAAACAAAACCAATATTTTTATTTCTAAACTCCGCTAATTTTTTATCAGATAATTGAGAAATAGCAGTGTTTGAAATCATTAAGTCACCCGAATCAGCCCTGTCCAATGTGCCCAAAATATGCAATAGCGTTGATTTACCAGCACCAGATGCACCTACTATAGAAACTATTTCAGCTTCTTTAATGCTTAAATCAACTCCTTTTAGTACTTGAAGTTGTTGATAAGCCTTTTTTATGTTGCTACACGTAATCATAATTTGGGAAACCAAAGCAATTTTATAACTTTGATGAACACAAATATAAAACAAATGATGAAGAATATTCTGTTAATCGTGTTTCCAATTTTATTGTTTGCTTGTAAAGCAAAAAAAGACACTACTGATTATGCTACCTTGGGTTACGAAAAGGCTACTATTATTAAGTATGAGGTAGAATCTTGCGGATACATTATTAAACTCGAAAATGACAACAAGCTTATGCCAGATAAATTGGACGATTCCTTTAAAAAAGACCAGTTAAAAGTATGGATTAAGTACGAAATCCTCAAAAAACAACCAATGTCGACATGTATGGCTGGAAAAGCTGTAAAATTGATTGATATTAAAAGGCAATAAAACTGTATTCGGTACGTTACAAACATCACTATTAACAAGGTTTTGATGCTAATTTTTGTTAAAGGAATTAGGCACAACTCTTGGTAAGGTATTTTTGTTAAATTTGCTATCCTAAAAATAAAATGTATGAAGAAGATTTTAATTGGATTTTCAGCGCTAAGCTTCATTTCTATAACAGCTTTAGCTCAAAATGACCCAACTATTTTAGTAATTGATGGAAAAAACATTTCAAAGGCAGAATTTGAGAATGTTTATAAGAAGAACAACGGAAAAGAGGTTGTTACTGATAAAAAATCGCTTAACGAATACATGGATCTTTTTATCAATTTCAAACTTAAAGTTAAAGAAGCTGAAGTAATGGGATTAGACACCGTTTCTGCATTTAAACAAGAATTAGGTGGTTACCGCAAACAACTAGCAGCTCCTTATTTAACCGACAAAAACGTAAACGAAGGTCTTATTAGCGAAGCTTACGAGCGAATGAAAACGGAAGTAAGAGGAAGTCACATCTTGGTAAAATGTGCTGAAGATGCTTTACCAAAAGATACATTAATCGCTTACAACAAAATTACCGAATATAGAAAACGTACTGTAAAAGGAGAAGATTTTGCAAAACTTGCGGTTGAAAGCGCAAAAGATGGCGATCCTTCTGCTACTGATAATAAAGGTGATTTAGGATATTTTACATCCTTACAAATGGTTTACCCTTTTGAAAATGCTGCATTCAACACTAAAGTAGGCGAAGTAAGTCAAATTGTTAGGACTCGATTTGGTTACCATATTATCAAAATTGTTGACAAGCGTCCTAACCAAGGAGAAATGCTTGTTTCACACATCATGGTGCGTTTAAAGAAAGAGATGAGTAGCGCTGACTCAGCCAACGCAAAGAAAAAAATAGAAGAAATTTTTGCAAAAGTAAAAGCGGGAGAAAAGTTTGATGAGTTAGCTAAACAATATTCTGAAGACAAACAATCAGCTGAAAAAGGTGGGGAATTAAACTGGTTCAGTGCAGGAAAAATGCCGGTTGTTGAATTTGAAAACAAAGCATTTGCATTAAAAAGCAAAGGTGATGTTTCTGAGCCATTTATGACAAAGTATGGTTGGCACATTGTTAAGCTTATGGATAAAAAAGATTTGCCAGCTCCTTTCGAAACGGTTAAAGCAGAAATTAAACAAAAAGTAAATAAAGATAGTCGTTCACAAGCCGGAAGAAGTGCTTTAATTGCAAGTGTTAAAAAGGAAAATAACTTTAAAGAAAATAAAACAGTGGTAAAAAAAGTTGTGTCTTTCCCTGCGTTAACAGAATTTGAAGCAGTAATTGATTCCTCTTATTTTCAAGGGAAATGGAAGGCAGATAAAGCAGCTAAACTTACGAAGGAAATGTTCAGCCTAGGATATAAAAAATACACTCAAACTGATTTCGCTGTTTTTTTAGAAACGCGTCAAACTAAAAGAGCCATAAGTGATAAAAAATATACGTTAGACCAACAGTATAAAGCATTTGTTGAAGAAAGTGCAGTTGCATTTGAAGAAAGCAAATTAGAATCAAAATACCCGGAATTTAAAGCATTGATGCAAGAATACAGAGATGGTATTTTATTGTTTGAGCTTACGGATAGAAAAGTTTGGAGCAAAGCTGTAAAAGATACTACAGGCTTAAAAGAATATTACGAAAAAAACAAAAACAACTACCTGTGGGATGAGCGTGCGGATGTAACAACTTATAAATGTGCGGATGAAAAAATCGCGAAAGAAGTACGTAAGATGTTAAGCAAAAAGAAAACAGAAAAAGAGATCTTAGATGTAATTAATAAAAAGTCTCAATTAAACCTTGCAACCGAAACTGTTATGTACGTTAAAGGTGAGAATAAAATGATTGATGATAATTGGAAAGAAGGAGTAAGTGCTGATATTAAAAAGGATGATAAAGTGGTTATCATCGTGGTTAATAAGGTACTTCCTAAAACTCCAAAATTATTAAATGAAGCGAAGGGAATGGTTACTGCTGATTACCAAAATTTCTTGGAAAAAGATTGGTTATCAAACATTAGAAATAATCATACAATTGAAGTAAAAGAAGAAGTTTTAAATTCAGTAAAATAATTTTATCACCGTCATGTTGGCTTTGATTGTTTCATTTCCACATGACGGTTTTTCATTTTAAATTGAGGACGAAAATCTACATATCACTTTTTTTAAGCGCAATAATAATTTCGAGTTGTAGCTCAAAACAAGAAGAAACAACAGAAAAACCTGTTGCAAAGGTGTATGAAAAAAATTTATATCCTTCCGATTTACAAAACATTGTTCCTGCCGATATTTCAAAAAAAGATAGTGCTGACCTAATTAAAAAGTACATTGATAAATGGATTCAAGATGAATTGGTTTTGAATTATGCTGAAGAAAACCTAACAACCGAGCAGTTAAACATTGATAAAGAAGTTGCCCAATACAGAAAAAACCTAATTATTTACAATTATCATTCTGAGTTAATAAAACAAAAGTTAGATACAATCGTTTCCCAAAGTGAAATTGAAGCTTACTACAATACACATCTATCTAATTTTATTTTAAAAGATAATATTGTTAATGTTTACTACATTAAATTAAATAAAAAAACACCCGGTGCAGAAAAAGTTAAAAAATGGTATAACTCCTCAAATCCAAAAGACATAGATAATCTTAGAAGCTATTGTATTCAGTTTGCCGAAAACTATTTTATTGATGATAAAACTTGGTTGTTGTTTGATGATATTTTAAAAGAAGTACCAATAGAAAACTACAATCCCGAATTGTTTTTTAAAAGCAATAAAAATATTGAATTAGCAGATAGCAGCTATCTTTACTTTTTAAAAATTAAAGGTTATAAAATTAAAAATAGCCCTTCCCCACTTAACTTTGAAAAAGACAATATTCGTAACATAATAGTAAACAAACGAAAATTAAAACTCGTTGATGACATGAAAAACCAAGTTTACTTGGATGCGAAAGAAAATAAAAAATTTGAAATTTACACTAATGAAAAAAATTAAAATAGCTTTTCTATTTATACTCACCTCAATAATTAGCAATGCTCAACCTCAGGTTATAGATAAAGTAATAGGAGTTGTTGGAAAACACATTATTCTCTATTCTGACTTTCAAGGTGGTGTTTTAGAATTTACAAAAGATGGTAGTATTTTAACCGATACACTAAAGAGTAGATTATTTGAAGATTTATTGTTTCAAAAATTACTATTAGCGCAAGCTGATAAGGACAGTGTAATTACTCAAGACGAACAAGTTGATGCTGAGTTAGAAAGAAGAATGGCTTATTACTTGGCTCAATTTGGAACAGAGGAAAATTTCTTTTCATTTTATGGAAAATCAAGTGCTGCATTTAAAGAAGAACTAAGAGATGATGTAAAAGACCAATTAACAGCGCAAACAATGCAAGGTAAGGTTATCGGAGAGATAAAAGTTACACCTTCTGAAGTACGTAACTTTTACAATGCTATTCCAACAGATAGCTTGCCTGTTATAAATTCAGAAGTTGAATTAGGACAGTTAGTTAAACAACCAAAAATTTCTCCTGATGCAAAAAAAGCTGCATTAGAAAAAATACAAGGCTTACGTAAACGGGTTTTATCTGGTGAAAGTAGTATGACTGCACTAGCGACAATTTACACAGATGATCCTGGTTCGGCAAAATCAGGTGGTATTTACAAAGATATTATGCGTGGTCAATTTGTTCCTGAATTTGATGCTATTGCATTTAAAATTAAGCAAGGCGATGTTTCTGAAGTTTTTGAAACCCAATACGGTTACCATTTCCTAAAATTAATATCTAGAAGAGGGGATTTAATTGATGTTCAGCATCTTTTAATAACTCCAAAATTAGATAACAACGATATGACAAAAGCAAAGAATGAACTAGATAGCATCTATCAATTAATTTTAAATAAAGAACTATCATTTTGTGATGCTGCTGCTAAATATAGTGATGACAAGGATAGTAAGAACAATTGTGGTACAATGGTAAATAACTCAACAGGTACAACACGTTTTGAAATTGAAGAACTCGCACAAATCGAGCAAAATTTAGTTTTCCTTTTAGATAAAATGAACGTAGGTGATATCACCAGACCTAATGCATTTATGGGAAGCGATACAAAACAAGCGTTTCGCATTATTTATCTGAAAAACAGAACCTCACCGCACGTTGCAAATTTAAAAGACGATTATCCACGTATACAAAACATGGCAATTGCTAATAAACAAAAAAAAATAGTTTCTGATTGGATTACAAAAAAATCAAAAAGTACATACATTAAAATAGATCCTGAATTTCAAAATGGTATATTTGAATATAATTGGAATCTTCTAAACAAATAATTATGCAGGAATTTAAATCAGACGTTGAAGCAATTGATCAGTTCGTAGTTAAATACAATGAACTAAACAAGGAGATAGCTAAGGTAATTGTTGGACAAGAGGACACCATAAAAAATGTGTTAATTTCTATTTTTAGTAGAGGGCATTGTTTATTGGTTGGTGTGCCAGGTTTAGCAAAAACACTATTGGTAAACACTATTGCTGATGTTTTAGGATTAAGCTTTAATCGCATTCAGTTTACCCCTGATTTAATGCCAAGTGATATCGTAGGTTCGGAAATATTGGATGAAAACAGAAACTTTAAATTTATTAAAGGACCATTATTTTCTAATATCATTTTAGCTGATGAAATTAATCGTACACCACCTAAAACACAGTCAGCTCTATTGGAGGCAATGCAAGAAAGACATATAACGGCTGCAGGAAAAAAATATGAATTAGGAAATCCGTTCTTTGTTTTAGCAACACAAAACCCAATAGAGCAAGAAGGAACTTATCCTCTACCAGAAG
>CANJJP010000053.1 GCA_947474485.1 Bacteroidota bacterium
AAACCTCCAAACTGAATAACTGTACGATTAGGTCTCATCTTTTTACAAAAAGGGATGCAAATATACACATAAAAACTTATTAACAAAGAAAATTTCGAATTTAGATAAAATCCCAATTCAAACTCTTTATCGAACAAAACTAATAATAAAACGCAGCTTTGAAGGCAAAAATTTACCTTTGCACTAATTGTGACAGAAAATAAACACATAGAAGCCATTATTCGTTCACTTCCCGAAGAACCGGGAGTATACCAGTATTTTGATGCAGACGGAAAGATTTTATATGTTGGGAAAGCTAAAAGTTTAAAAAAACGGGTTAGTTCTTACTTTACAAAAGAGCATGATAGCAGCCGACTACGGTTATTGGTAAAAAAAATAGTAGATATAAAAACCATTAAGGTAAATACCGAAATGGATGCTTTGCTGCTTGAGAACAATTTAATTAAAACATTTCAGCCACGTTATAATGTAAATTTAAAAGATGATAAAACCTATCCTTGGGTTGTAATAAAGAAAGAACGTTTTCCTCGTATTTTTTATACACGCAAGGTAATTAAAGATGGTTCAGAATATTTAGGGCCTTTTGCAAATGTAATGTCCTTAAGGGCTTTGTTAGATTTGATTCAGCAGCTTTACACATTACGAACTTGCTCATTAGATTTATCTCCAAAAAACATTGAATCAAACAAATATCGTCCTTGCTTGGAGTTTCACATTGGAAGATGCAAAGCGCCTTGCGTTAATAAACAAAGCGAGGAAGAATATAACAAACATGTAACACAAGTTAAACTTTTATTAAAAGGAAATTTAAATGCAGTAATACGTGATTTAAAAGAGGAGATGAATGCGCTTGCTTCAAATCTTGAATTTGAAAAAGCACAAGAGCACAAAACAAAAATAGATTTACTAGAACGTTATGAAGGAAAGAGTTTAATTGTTAATCCATCCATAACAGATGCTGAGGTGTATGGGTTTTATTCATCACCAACATCCGCATTTGTAAATTATTTTAAGGTAACCAACGGCGCAATTATACAGGGGCAAACAATAGAGCTGCAAAAAAAATTAGAAGAAACAGATGAAGAATTATTAGTATTTGCTATACATGAATTTCGTCAACGTTTTAATAGCACAAGCAAAGAAATTTTGTTACCATTCGATATCAATTTTGTTTTTCCTGATGTAGAAATATCGGTTCCAAAAATTGGAGACAAGAAAAAATTAATTGAGCTCTCCGAAAAAAATGCAGAGACCTACGCCAAAGAAAAAGAAAAACAACAAGCCATAACCGACCCTGAAAATAGCATTAGCCGTGTAATGCAGCAAATGATGAAAGATTTGCGAATGAAGGAAGAACCTCGCAGAATTGAGTGTTTTGATAACTCAAACATACAAGGTGCACATGCGGTAAGTGCAATGTCGGTTTTTATTAATGGCAAGCCCGCTAAAAAAGAGTATCGACACTTTAATGTAAAAACTGTTGAAGGTCCTGATGATTTTGCTACTATGGAAGAAGTTATTTTTAGACGTTACAGCAGAGTTATAACTGATAATTTAGAAATGCCTCAACTAATTGTTATTGATGGTGGCAAAGGGCAATTAGGTGCTGCTATTAATAGTTTAGAAAAATTAGGTTTAATGGGCAAGGTTGCCATTGTTGGTATTGCAAAACGTTTAGAAGAAATTTATTATCCTGGAGATTCAGTACCACTATACATTGATAAGCGTTCGGAAAGCCTGCGCATACTTCAACACGCCCGTGATGAAGTTCATCGTTTTGGCATTACGCATCATCGTAGCAAACGGAGTAGAGAAACAATTAAAACTGAACTAAGCGAAATAAAAGGTGTAAGCGAGCGCACCGCAAACAAACTCTTAGTTCATTTTAAATCGGTAAAAGAAATTAAAACTGCCCAGCTTGGTGAATTAATAAGTGTTGTAGGTAAGAGCAAAGGAGAAATGATTTATACTTATTTCAAGCAAAAACCAGTTGAATAACTGCACATTCTTAATTATGTAAAAAAGTAAGAAATAAAATTTTGGTTATTCACTAATCTCTCTATCTTTATATAAAATTTGTAGCATGAGAATATTTTTATTCTTTCTTTTTATTTTCTCTATTTTATTTGTTGATGCACAGCAAACTCCTCGTTATACACAATACACATTAAACAATTTAGGTGGCAACCCAGCTTATGCTGGAACAAACCCAACGAAATTAGAAGTTATGATTGGCAGAAGAAACCAATGGTATGGTTTTGATAATGCACCTAACACAACTTTTTTTAGTGTTAATTATGGCTATAGAGGAAACTACTCATTTAAAGGATGGCATGGATTTTCTGCCTATTTTGAAAATGATAAAGTAGGTGCAATAACTAACAAACAAGTCTACTTAGGTTACGCCTACCACTTTAGAATTATTACAGGTATAAATGTTGGTTTTGGTTTAATGGCGGGCGTTAGGTCATTTGGATTAAGTAATGGAGTATTTAATGTAAACGACCCAGCCTTTACACAAACGAAAGCTTTTGTTTACGCGTACCCTGATTTTATTCCTGGCATGCGTGTTTACTCAAAGAAATTTTTTGTGGATTTAAGTGTTCGCCAATTGTATAAAAACAAAATGGTTCAAGGGAATAAATTTATCGGTGTTAATGGTAAACTAACACCGCATTATTATTTAACTGTTGGCCGAAAAATTCATTTAGGTTATAATAATTTTATGATGACACCAACTATTCATGCTCAATCTACTTTATTTGGAATTCCGCAAGTTGATGCGAACATTATGTTTTACTATAAAAAACGAGTAGGTTTGGGCGCAAATTATCGTGTTGGAAATTCGTTTTCAGGAATTGTACAAGTGGCCATAACAAAAACATTTGTTGTAGGTTTTTCTTATGATTATACCGCTAATAGATTTAGAAATGCAGCGGCAAATACATACGAGTTTATGATTGGTGTTTCTCCGGTAATGAGTGATGATTCTAATTCGGATAGAAGAAGTGTAGCGCAATGCCCTACTTTCGATTTTTAATTTAACTTTCCTTAGACCAATTCAATCTATCTGATTGAGCAAATTGCCAAGGAGCACCGTTGTTTTCAATATTAGTAAACATTCCGTTTAATTCAGTTGGAGCTGTACTTTGTTCCATTACTAAATACTGACGTAAATCCATGATGATAGAAAGTGGGTCGATGTTTACTGGACACTCTTGCACACATGCATTACATGTATTACAAGCCCATAATTCTTCAGGAGTAATATAATCTCCTAACAATGATTTACCATCATCCTTAAATGTACCACCATTTGCATCAATGTTTTTTCCTACTTCCGTTAAGCGGTCGCGGGTACTCATCATAATTTTACGTGGGGATAATAATTTACCCGTTGTGTTTTGCGGACAAGCTGAAGTACAACGTCCACACTCAGTACAGGTATAAGAATCTAATAATTGTTTCCAGGTTAAATCAGTCACATCCTTTGCTCCAAATCGCTGTGGTGCATTAGGATCAGATAAAGGTTGGTATGATGGGTCAAAATTTGGTTTAACAACATCTGTTACACTTTCTAAATTATGAAATTTTCCTTTTGCATTTAAATTACTGTAATAAGTATTTGGGAAAGCCAATACGATATGCAAATGCTTTGAATAAGGCAAATAATTTAAGAAAGCGAAAATACCTATAATGTGTAACCACCAGCAAACACGCTCTATCATTACTAAAGAACCATCACTTAATCCTGAAAGCAATGGGGCTAAAAATCCACTAATAGGAAATGAACCGGCCGTTGGATAATGATCGTTAGCTCTTAATTGTAAATTTTGATCAGCAGCATTCATTAAAAACAAAGCCGACATCATTATAATTTCTGCAACTAAAATAGCGTTTGCATCTAAACGAGGGAAACCATCTAGATCTCTACTCATAAAGCGTTTTATCTTGCCAACATTTCTTCTTAACCAAAATGCAACTACTCCAACAAATACTCCTAATGCAAGTATTTCGAAAAAGCCGATTAAGAAATTATAAAAACTTCCAAGGAAAGAAAAAATACGATGTTTGCCACTAAAGCCATCCACCAACATTTCAAGTACTTCTATATTGATTAACACAAAACCAACATACACCAATATATGCATGAATGCAGAAAACGGACGAGCTACCATTTTTGATTGCCCCAATGCAACTCTAAACATAGTCGCCCAGCGTTCAGATTTATTGTCGGTAATTTCTAATTCTCTTCCCAAGAAAATATTTCTTCTTAGTTTCTTTACATTCAAAGAAAAGAAAACCACAGAGCCCACAAATAATAAAGAGAATATAATAATCGAAATCATAATTAATCTTTTGGTTTGTTTCTATCCTTTTTCCCAAACACAGAAATATGCATATAACGTTCAGGATTGATACGAAGGTCTTTTAATAATTTATCTAAATCTTCAGATGATTTGTTGAGATTATTGTACAAGGAATCGTTTTTAATTAGTTTACCAACTGTGCCTTGTCCACTATTAACTTGAGCTAAAATTTTGTTCGCATCGGCAAGAGCAATATTCGTTTCTTCAATTGTTTTCTTAATATTTGCTTTAGCTAGAGAATCACTTATGTTACTGAAGTTGTTTATAACGTTGCTCAGCTTATCGTTGTTTTTCTCAATATTGTTAACGATAGAATTTGTTTTTTGAATAATTGCAGAAATAGCTCTTTGTTCCGAACTCATTAAAGTATCCACCTTATAGGTAGTTCGCTCCAATGTCATGATGGTATTTTTAATACTTTCGAAACTAGTAATTAAATTTTGTCGAACATTTGCATTCATTACCTGTTGTACTACTTGCATAACCGAATCGATAGAAGAAATTAATCCTTCTGCTTTTTTTTGCAGCGGGGCAATTTGGCGATTTACTTGTTTTTTTAAGTCTTCTTCCATATCAGGAAGTAAGGTATCTCCATCTGCTAAGAACTGTGTGTTATTACTAAACACAATTTCAACTGCCTTCGAACCTAATAAATCAGAAGAGATAACTTTTGCAAATGAACCTTTAGGTATTTGAACATCAGAAGTAATAAAGAAGGTAACCAATACTTTATACGAAGTATCTCCTTTTACTAACTCAATTTTATTTACTTGCCCAACTTTATAGCCATTAACCATTAAAGGATTAGCCTCGAGCAAACCCTCGATTTTAGGATAAATAGCATATAGTTTGCGTTGAGGATTGAAGATATTATGTCCTTTTAGGAAATTGAAACCATAGATGAAAACACCAATGGCAACAATAACAATAATACCAACTTTTATTTCTTTCTTCACAAATAGTTTATTTGAGCTCCAAAGGTACATTTTTTTTGATGAAATTGAAAATGAAAAAACATAGAAATGATATGCCAATACGAACATTTTTACTACATTTGAAATCGGAAATTAATTATGAAGAATCAGTATTGCATTATTATGGCAGGTGGAGTTGGCAGTAGATTTTGGCCAATGAGCAAAACTAACCACCCTAAACAGTTTATAGACATTTTAGGTACTGGCAGAACCCTTTTACAACAAACTTTAGATAGATTTGAAGGTATTTGTCCGCCAGAAAACATTTACATTGTAACAAGTGACCAATATAAAGACTTGGTTTACGAGCAATTACCTTCTATTGCTAAAGAGAATGTATTATTAGAACCATCAAGAAAAAATACTGCACCCTGCATCGCCTACGCTTCTTATAAAATTCATAAAAAAAATCCAAATGCAGTAACTGTAGTTGCTCCTTCTGACCATTTAATTACCAAAGAAGATACTTTTAAAAAAGCAATCAAATCATGTTTTGCAAAAGCGCAAAGCGAAGATTGTTTGGTTACTTTGGGAATTACACCAAATCGTCCAGACACAGGATATGGTTACATTCAATTTATTGATTCTCCAGTTAAAGAAAAAGACAAACGCATAAAAAAAGTAAAAACCTTTGCCGAAAAACCTGAATTGGAACAAGCAAAAGTGTTTGTACAAAGCGGCGATTTTTTGTGGAATTCTGGGATATTTATTTGGTCAACAAAATCTATCATTAATGCTTTTGAAAAGCACGATCCGGAAATAGCACAAATATTTAAAGATGGTATTGAAGTATACAATACTGCTCAAGAAAAAGATTTCTTAAAAAAAGCATACTCTGTTTGCATTAGTAATTCGATTGATTACTCAGTAATGGAAAAAGCGAAAAATGTTTACGTACGCGAATCCTTAATTGGTTGGAGCGACTTAGGTACTTGGGGAAGCTTATACACTCACATAAAACATAGTGAGGGCAATAATGCAATTGTTGGGAAAAATGTTATGATGTACGATTCTAAAAACTGTATTGTAAACGTTGCAAAAGACAAATTAGTTGTAATACAAGGTTTACATGATTATATTGTTGTAGAATCAGATGGTATCTTGTTAATTTGTAAAAAAACCAACGAACAACAAATTCGTAATTTCGTTAACGACGTTAAAGTTCAAAAAGGCGATAAGTTTGTTTAGGTTTTGAATGCGGTAAGACTGAGAATCAAGAGAGCAAGATGCAGGAATCAGGACGCAAAGTACTAGCCTTCAAGATTTCACTTCCTATTTTTCCTTCCGAAAAGTCAGGCTGAGCTTGACGAAGCCGCTTATTCAATAATTTTATTGTTGCCACATATCCTTCTCTTTATTCTTTTTCGGATCTGGATCTTTGCCTTTTAGTAAAGAGGTTTGTATTAAATAACCATGAAACATTCTTCCTTCAAAATATTGTTTGAAAGTAAAATTAGCCGCGTTGTTTTTTGGATTCATGATTTTAAAATCTTCTCGTGTAAGCGCAATTACATCTTCGTATTTAAAAACTGGCCCAAACAAATCAAACATTAAATCACCTTTTTCCTTTACATAAATTAATCGTACATATTTTATATCATACACTTCTTTACTTGTGTTTTTATCAAAACGCTTGTTTTGTATAATTTCAT
The DNA here is from genome assembly GCA_947474485.1 of Bacteroidota bacterium. Taxonomy (GTDB): domain Bacteria; phylum Bacteroidota; class Bacteroidia; order B-17B0; family Aurantibacillaceae; genus JADJDM01. Next base: position 6,997 of record CANJJP010000053.1, read on the forward strand.
AACTATGCTGAAACTGCTCTAAAATAGGGCTATTTAAATCATTACAAAAACTTATAGGGCATTGTATATCGGTGAACTCATCGGCCGATGGAATTGCTTGTGTTTTACCAAAACCAAATTGTTTCATAAACTTATGGTAACTACAAGGGCTATCAACTTGTAATGGGTAATAACCTTGAATTAAACCTTCGCAGTATGCTTTAATTAACAACTTAGGTAAATTTCTTCCAGGTAGATTAAATTTTTCAAGTAAAGGAACTTTCATTAGTTCACCTTGCTTTAGTGTATTATTTACTTTAGTTTGTGCATTAGTAAATGCAACACTAAAAATAAAAACGAGTAAGTATAAATATTTTTTCATTTCTATGCTCTTTAAAAAATTAAGTATTACTAATTTTTGCAACCTTTGCTAACTCCTCTTTAGTTTTAGGCCTAATTGGTTGTTTTTCTAAAATAAATTTCTGTTTGGTGCCCTGCATTAATTTTATGTTTGATTTATCCAAGGAACCTTCCTTTAATGTTGCATAACTTCCATCTTTTAACTTAGTAAATATTTTAATTCCTTTTGTATTAAGTAAAACAAAACGCTCTGCAAAATCACTTGCATAATAGGTAATTAATGTATTCCTTTTTGCGTATGCAACATAAACAAGTTCCCCAATTGCATCACCAGTGTTTACAACAAACTCTGGGATCATTGGTACAGCGTCTTTATCGATAATAATACCATCGTAGTTAAAAATTCCAAGTTTTTTAATGTTCATTCCTTTAAAATAACCATCAGGCAATTCGCCCATCATACTTGCAAAAACCTTTTGGTAACTCAATTCGCCTTCTGGATCAAATGTTTCTACATCAACACTATCAGCGGCATTAATTGGTGAGTTTCCCCAACGATTTGGTTCTGCGTAAGGCTTATTTTTATCATAGGAAAAATCATATACTTGTCCATAATCAATCCAACGATTTTGTTTCTCATCGTAACTAAAAGCTTGGAGATTTGGCAAATTACGTTTGCATTTCATACGAACTTGAATTACTTTATCGTCGCACAGTTTCATTGGTTTTCCATCGCATTCGGCGCGAAGTTCAAACATACCAACCGACTCAAGAATTAAATCTTTACCATCACGCTGTAACAACATGTTTAATCCCGAAACAAGCATATCCGTTTGAGAATGAAACTCACGATACTTAATTTTTATTTTTCCATTACACGCACTTCCATCTTCCATGCAAAATGCATTGCCAGGAACAAATATTAATGAGCCTGTTCCGTATTTAAATCCAGTACAACCATTGCTTTGATAATCGTATTCCATAAAAGGAACATTGCTTATTTGTGATTGTGCTATTGCAAACAAACCAA
>CANJJP010000054.1 GCA_947474485.1 Bacteroidota bacterium
TTAATATTGCATCGCTATTAAAAAGTAACAAAACAATTATAAAAACATGCAAACCAATACGTTAAAAGTATTATCACTTGCCATAGGAACATCAGTATTATTTACTGCATGTGATGGATTAGGCAAAATGATTAAAAAACAAGACCTGATTACTTACGAAGTAACTCCAAAACCTCTTGAAATGCACGCAGACAGTGTTGCTGTTTCTGTTTCAGGAAAGTATCCTGCTAAATTATTCGCTAAAAAAGCGGTAATTACAGTTACTCCGGTTATTAAATATAACGGTGGAGAGAAAAAATTAAAGCCAGTTGTTTTAGTTGGTGAAAAGGCTACTGCTAGCGGAACAAAAATCGCTTACGAAAAAGGTGGCACATTCTCTTACACTGATAAAGTTGCTTACGAGCCAGGAATGAAAGTTGCAAAACTTGAAATCCAAGCGCAAGGAGCTGTTAAAAAGAAAACTAAAGATTTTAAAGGTAAAGAAATTGCTGATGGAACAATTATCACTCCATTATTGGTTCGTAACGATGAAAAAGGAATCTTAGCTAAAGATGCTTTTGTTAAATCGGTATCTGCTAACCAATCTGCTAGTATTTATTATACAGTTAATCAATCAGTAGTTCGTCCTGCAGAATTAAAAAGCGAAGAAGTGAAAGCTTTAACTGCTTTTATTGCTGCTAACGCAAAAAATACTACTTGGTATGATTTCAAAGGATTAGAAGTTTCTGCTTATGCATCTCCTGATGGAGAGTTAAGCCTAAACCAAAATTTAGCTGGTGACCGTGCTAAGTCTGGTTCTAATGCATTAGCTTCTGAATTCAAAAAAGATAAAAACAAAGACAATACTTTCGGTAAAGATATCGCTGCTTACAAAACAGTTGTAACTGCTGAAGATTGGGATGGTTTCAAATCTTTAATGGAGCAATCTTCTATTGCCGACAAAGATCTAATTTTACGTGTACTTTCAATGTATGCTGATGGTGAGCAACGTGAAAAAGAAATCAAAAATTTATCTAAAACTTACAAAGAAGTTGCTGATAAAATTTTACCAAAATTACGTCGTTCAGTTTTAACTGTTGTAGTTGACAAAAAATCTCGTACTGACGAAATGATTAACCGTTTAGTTGATACTAACCCTGATTCATTATCAGTTGAAGAATTATTATACGCTGCTACATTAACTCAAGATGTAAATCGTCAAATGAATATCTTCAAATCAGCTGAGAAATATTACGCTGCTGATTGGAGAACTTCAAACAACTTAGGTGTTACTTATTTATTAACTAACAAAATTGCTGACGCAAAATCTGCTTTCGAAAGAGCTGACAAAGCTTCTCCAAGCAACCAAACTGTACAAAACAACTTAGGTGCTTGTGTAGCTAAGAGTGGTGACAGAAAAGCTGCAATGGCTTATTACGAAAAAGCAGGTTCTTCTCCAGAAGTAAACTACAACAAAGGTGTTGTTTATGTAAGAGATGCAAAATACACTGAGGCAGTTTCTGCTTTCGGTTCTTACAAAGGATTTAACTTAGCTTTAGCTCAATTATTAGCTGGTAACCCTGAGTCGGTTAACGGTACAATTGATGCAAGCAACGAAAAAGATATGGCTATGAGTTTTTACTTAAAAGCTGTTGCTGCTGCAAGAAAAGGTGATGCTGCTGGTTTAGCTTCTTTAAAAACTGCAATCGAAAAAGATGCTTCTTTAAAAGCTTGGGCTAAAGATGATGCTGAGTTCTTAAAATGGAAAGACAATGCTGATTTCAAAGCATTAGTTAACTAAGAAAAAATTATAATTGTTTAAAAAGCGGCTGTTAGAAATAACAGCCGCTTTTTTTTGACTTCAACTCAGGAGGCAATTTGTCCCTTAGTTGAAATAAAATTAAACCTAATAGCAAAGAACTAAACCATAGCTTGAAAAAATTGAAATGAGTTGTATCTATTTTATATATCAGATGATTTATAGTAGTATAAACAAATTTGAACTAATAAGCCTGAGAAATCCTCCGAAAAAAATTGCAGAACAAAGAAGTATGGAGACACTTGTAAAATTAACAGTACTACTTTTTTGTATTTCAATAAGCCTTCTGGGACAGGAAACGAAAATCCACTCAGGCATTAGGAATGTTGAATTAAAAATGACTTTTCCTAGTATTTATTTTAAACACAAATCGACAGACTATTGTTTAATGCCGTATTCTGTTGACTCGTGTTTGAAGTACATTGCAGCTAATATAAAGCGCCTAAACAGTTACCCTATTTGGCGAGATAGCAGCGAAATAGAACTGTTGACTGCCAGTCGTATTCTAAAGATAAAAGCCGATCTAAATAAATTTACCACAATAAATAAAATTAAATTTCAGACGATGGGAAACAAACAAAAAATTTCTCAATTGACGATTAACAAAAGCGCAGATCAAAAACAAAGAGAGTACTTATTATCTTTAAATAGCGTACTTGACGTTAGTGGCACTATTCTTCAAAAGAATAAATTGAAAAAGAAAGGGCATCCAGACCGCCCAAGAATTTGGTGTTTTAGTTGTTGGAAAAACCATCGCTTTTCAAAAAGTTATAGGTTACACTTAAAGAAGAAAAAAGAGTTTGAATCGAAAAAAATCAATATATAATTATAATAAGTAACGATGGCTAATGTCGGAAGGATAAAAATGTTTTCAGGCATTAGCAACAAAAACATCATATACACTGCAATTAACCCTTAACAAATTTTCCAATAAATTTCCTATTAAACCAATTTCATAAATCGTATATTAGCGGTTCAAAAATTAATCATTAAAACTATAAAATATGGCATTTGAATTACCTGCGTTAGCATACGCACCAACCGCTTTAGAGCCGCATATTGATGCAAAAACAATGGAAATACACCATGGTAAACATCACCAGGCTTATGTAACAAATTTAAACGCTGCCATTGCTGGCACTGATGCTGAGAAATTAAGCATTGAAGAGATTTGCAAAAACATTTCTAAGTACCCAATGCCAGTTCGTAACAACGGTGGTGGGCATTACAACCACTCATTATTTTGGACTTTAATGGCTCCAAATGCAGGCGGTAACCCAACTGGCGACTTAGCTGCTGCTATCGACAAAGCTTTTGGGAACTTAGATGAGTTTAAAAAACAATTTGCAACAGCTGCTGCTACTCGTTTTGGTAGCGGTTGGGCTTGGTTATGCGTAAAAGAAGATAAATCTCTTTGTGTGTGCTCAACTCCAAACCAAGATAATCCTTTAATGGACATTGCAGAATGTAAAGGAACTCCAATTTTAGCTTTAGATGTGTGGGAACACGCGTACTATTTACATTACCAAAATCGTCGCCCAGATTACGTAGGTGCATTTTGGAACGTAATTAACTGGACAAAAGTTGCTGAATTATACAAAAATGCGATGTAATTGATATACATCATATTGTTAATACATTCCAATAAAAAAGTCTCGACAAGTGTCGAGACTTTTTTAATTTTAGACTGTTGTAAGCCATGAAAAATTTAGCATTTCTACTTTTTGTTATATGTTTATTTGTTTGTAAAATAACAAATGCTGGTAATGTAATTTCTGAACCGGATACATTACAAAGTAAAGGCAACACACAAAGTGATTCGAAAATTATTACTGGTGAATGGATTTTGTTTGAGCACAAAGAAAATAAACAAAATATAGAACTTGATTCGATAAAAATAAATGAAATAATAATTGATGATAAGGTAAGTGTTGACAAACTTAAACGTAGAAAAAAAATAATTGCAACGCTGCTTGCCTTTCCTTTGCCTTGTGGTATAATTGGTTTGCATAGAGTTTATTTAGGAACCAAACCTTATGTGCCACTAGTTTATATTGCCACCTTTGGCGGTGCTGCAGGTATTATCCCATTTATTGATTTTATTGTTCTGCTTTTAGAAAAAGACATAAGTAAATACGAAAACAACCCAAATGTTATCATGTGGGCAAATTAAATTATATGAAGACACTTTATTTGGTTCGACATGCAAAATCTGATTGGGGAAACGAAAATCTGAAAGATATTGATCGTCCATTAAACCAAAGAGGTTATAATGATGCGTATTTACTAAGCAAACAATTTGCTAAAGAACATGCGCACCCACAATTAGTAATGACCAGCACAGCAACGCGAGCTTACTCAACCTGCACAATTTTCGCTCGTGCCTTAAATTACAAAGAAGAAAACATTTTACTTGTTCCGCAAATTTACGAAGCTCCTGTTGATTCAATATTATCAAGTATTGCGGCAATAGATGATAAAACAAATAGTTTAATGGTATTTGGACACAACCCGGGTTTTACCAATACATTTAATGAAATAAGCGATTCGGACATAGATGATTTACCAACTTGCGGAATACTGGGAATAAAATTCGACATTAAAAGTTGGAATGAAATTTATACAAAAAAAGGAAAAGCATTTTTATCCTTGCTCCCAAAAAACTTTAGAGAATCATAACATAAACATAACAATACACTTTACACAAAATTTTATATTCGCCGATGCCAAAAAAGACTTTACCCTACATTAATAGAGAAATAGCATGGCTTTCGTTTAACGAAAGAGTATTGCAAGAAGCGGCAGACATAACCACTCCATTAATCGAAAGAATAAAATTCTTAGGGATATACTCTAACAACCGTGATGAGTTTTATCGTGTTCGTGTTGCTACAGTTAAGAGAATGACTAAGCTAGGCAGAAGAGCAATCCCATTAATTGGAGATGAACCCACTGCTTTACTTAATACTATTTTAAAACGGGTAATCGAACAACAAAAAAAGTTTGAGGTTATCTATCAAAATATTTTAAAGGAATTAGAAAAAAATAATATTCACATCATTGATGAAGGTCATTTAGATGCGGAGCAACAAGTGTATGTGAAAAATTATTTTCAAACGGAAATTGTATCTAATCTTTTTCCGATAATGATTGATCAAAGCACAGCATTTCCATACTTAAAAGATAAATCGAGTTATTTATACGTTCGCTTGGTTTCAGTAAATCAAGCGAAACAAAAAAACAAATTTGCTGTTATTGAAGTGCCTACAAGCAGCTCATCTCGCTTTGTTGTTTTACCAACTAAACGCAATAAACAATACATAATTCTATTAGATGATGTAATTCGTTTTTGCTTAGATGAGATATTTGAAGTGTTTGGCTACAAAGCAATGGAAGCTTATAATATTAAGCTTACACGTGATGCTGAATTAGATTTAGACAATGACTTATCTCAAAGTTTGTTAGAAAAAGTAAGTGAAGGATTAAAACATCGTAAAAAAGGAAATCCAGTGCGTTTGGTGTACGATGGAGAGTTGCCAAAAGACATGCTTTCTTTTATGATGAAGAAATTAAATTTCACTAAAAAAGATGCGCCAATTCCGGGAGGTAGATATCATAACTTTAAAGATTTTATAAAATTCCCTAATCTTGGCAGAAAAGATTTATTGTATAAACACGAAAGACCATTAAATCATAAATACCTATACGACCCAAAGCAAAGTATAATCGACATAATTAAAAAACGAGATTTACTTCTTTACTATCCATACCACTCATTTGATAAAATAATTGCTTTGCTGCGTGAAGCATCAATGGAACCAACCGTTGAATCAATAAAAATTACATTGTACCGTGTTGCTGATTCATCTAAAATTGCAAATGCACTAATAAACGCAATTAAAAACGGAAAACAAGTAACTGTTGTTGTTGAACTTCAAGCTCGCTTTGACGAAGAAAATAATATTTACTGGGCAAATAAATTGAATGATGAAGGAGCCACTGTAATTTATGGTGTTCCTCGCCTAAAAGTACATTCCAAATTATTCCTTATTACTATGCGAGATAAAGGCAAGGAAACTAGCATTGCTCATATAGGTACCGGTAACTTCAACGAAAACACAGCGAAAATATACACAGATGCTAGTTTACTTACATCAGATAAACGAATTACTGATGAGGCAAATCAAGTATTTACTTTCTTTCAAGATAACTTCAGAGTAGGCAATTTTAAAAATATTGCAGTTTCTCCTTTTAACATGAGAAGTTCTTTATTAGGATTAATTTCTAGAGAAATTGCCAATGCTAAAGAAGGCAAAGATGCTTACATGATAATTAAAGTAAATAATTTAGTTGACAAAGAACTAGTAAATAAACTTTATGACGCTTCAGCAGCAGGAGTTAAAATAAAGTTAATCATAAGAGGTTCCTGCTCTATTGCTTGTGGTATAAAGGGTGTAAGTGAAAACATAGAAGGCGTTTGTATTGTAGACAAATATTTAGAGCATAGCAGGATTTTCGTTTTTGGTAATAATGGTAACGAGCGAATGTTTATTTCATCTGCCGATTGGATGTCGCGTAATTTGGATCAACGTTGTGAAGTAGCAGTACCTATTTATGATAAAGAAATACAATTGCAATTAAAAACCATTTTAGACATACAACTAAAAAGTAATTTCAAAACTAGAATTCTCGACGCTACACTATCTAATACTTACAAAAAGAGAGCAATTCGCGAAAAGCAAATTCGAGCTCAAGATGCTATTTATGAGTATCTATTAAATGACAAACAAACTTATTTAAAACAAATTACAACAAAATGATATTTGCAGCGATAGATATTGGTTCAAATGCAGTTCGATTATTATTCGGACACGTGCACGAACAAAACGGTAAAGCAATTTTTAAAAAAGGAGAGTTAATTCGTTTGCCAATTCGCTTAGGAGATGATTCGTTTACAAAACAAGAAATATCTCAAGAAAAAGCAGACAAGTTAGTTACTGCAATGAAAGGTTTTGCAGAACTTATAAAAGTTTTTGACGTTAAAGGATTTAAAGCCTGCGCCACATCTGCAATGCGCGACGCAAGAAATGGCGATGATATCATTAAACGTATAAAAAAAGAGGCTGGTTTAGATGTTGAAATAATAGATGGCAAAACGGAAGCTGCAACTATTTTTTCTAATCACGTTGAAGAATTATTAGATCCAAAACAAGCTTATTTATATATTGATGTTGGTGGTGGAAGCACAGAACTAACATTAATCTCTGCCGGTAAAGCCTTAGCTTCAAAATCGTTTAATATTGGAACCATTCGTTTGTTATGCGACAAAGTTGACAAAGAAGAATGGGAAAACTTTAAAACTTGGATTAAGAAAAATACTGCTGGTATAAAACCGCTATCTGCAATTGGTTCAGGAGGTAATATCAATAAGCTATTTAAGATGACAGGTAAAAAAGAAAACAAACACATCACTTATGATAAGTTAAAAGACATGAGCGACATGCTTAATTCTTACACATATGATGAGCGTGTTACTGTATTAGGATTAAATCCGGATAGAGCTGATGTTATTATACCTGCAACAAAAATTGTACTTACAACAATGAAACATGCAGATATTGAAAAAATACTTGTCCCGCAAATAGGACTTTCTGATGGTATCATCCATTTATTGTATGATGAATATAAAGCAAAGCAAAAATAATTCGAATTATTTCACTATTTTAGATTGTTAATGAGCAAGCCAACATTTACCAAAACAACAGAAAGCGATTCATATTACAATAACCTTGAACAAATGAGCGTTAAGGAATTATTGTTAAACATGAATAAAGAAGATAAATCTGTTCCTTTAGCTATAGAAAAAGCGATTCCACAAATTGAAAAACTTGTAACAGCAATTGTAGAAAAAATGGAGCAAGGTGGGCGATTGTTATACATGGGCGCAGGCACAAGCGGAAGACTTGGTATTGTTGATGCTTCCGAATGTCCACCAACCTATGGTATTGAACAAGGAAAAGTAATTGGAATAATTGCTGGTGGTGATGATGCGATTAGAAAAGCAGTTGAGTTTGCAGAAGATGATGAAAAACAAGGTTGGGAAGATTTGAAGTCCTACAACATTAATGATAAAGATGTTGTTATTGGAATTGCTGCATCGGGCTCTACACCTTATGTTGTTGAGGCTTTAAAAACATGTAATCAAAATAATATTATTACCGGATGCATTACTTGTAATGCTGGTAGTCCGGTTGCACTAACAGCAAAATTTCCAATAGAAATTGTTGTAGGCCCTGAGTTTGTTACTGGTTCAACTCGTATGAAAGCAGGAACCGCTCAAAAACTAGCCTTGAATATGATTTCCACATCTGTAATGATAAAGCTAGGAAGAGTAAAAGGAAATAAAATGATAGACATGCAACTATCGAACAATAAGCTTATTGATCGCGGAAGCCTTATATTAGCTAAGAACTTAAATATTGAGTATAATTTGGCAAAGGATTTGCTTACCCAACACGGCTCAGTTAGAAAAGCTATGAATGAATTTAAAAA
>CANJJP010000055.1 GCA_947474485.1 Bacteroidota bacterium
ACAAGTGTTATCATACAATGCTTTTATAGCTTCTTGTTCTGAACTATAGATGGTTTTAAATTTAGCAAGATTATAAATTTGTGAAAATGTATACGTTTGATTTTCGATTAATTTATCTAAACCTCTATCTGCATAAATGGTAAGGTTTCCTGATGTAGGTGTATCAAGATTATCATGCTCTTGCTGTGTTTGACAAGCAGTGAGAATGATTATAAAACAAAGCGATAAAAATTTAATTGTTTTCATTTTGTTTTAGTCTTTTAATTTGTTGGTAAACTCTAATTCCTCTAAAAATAGAATAGATGATGAATATAATTCCAATATAAGTTCTGTTAGGAGGAGGAATGGTTTCGTAAAGTGCGTTGGTAGTAAGCAGGCCAATTCCCATAACAAGTATTAGTATGCTCATTAAAGCACCAACATACATATACACACGTTGTAACAAATTATTATTCATTATGCTTTTGCTAAATCATATTGTAAACGACATAAACTTCTGTATAAACCGTCTTCGTTTTTAATTAACTCATCATGTGTTCCGTTTTCAACTACCATTCCTTTTTCTAATACAATAATTTTATCTGCATTTCTAATAGTTGATAAACGATGCGCAATAACAATACTTGTGCGACCTTCCATTAATTTATCTAACGCTTCTTGCACTAAACGCTCACTTTCACTATCTAAAGAACTTGTGGCTTCATCTAAAATTAATATGGAAGGGTTTTTAAGTACAGCACGAGCAATGGCAATACGTTGTCTTTGTCCACCAGATAATTGAATGCCCCGCTCACCAACAATTGTGTCAAATTTTTCAGGAAAACTTTCGATAAAATCCAATGCATTTGCTTTACGAGCAGCTTCTCTAATTTCTTCAAGAGATGCATTTGGTTTACCGTAGGAAATATTTTCTCTAATGCTTCCTGCAAATAAAATTACATCTTGTGGTACAATTGCCATTTGATTTCGAAGTTTAGAAAGCTCAAAATCTTTTGTGTTTTTTCCATTTAATTTAATGGTTCCATCAACTGGATCATAAAAACGCAACACCATGGCTGCAATGGTTGATTTACCGGAGCCGCTTGGTCCAACTAAGGCAATGGTTTCACCCGCATTTGCTTTAAATGAAATGTTGTGTAACACTTTAAAATCTGGACGAGTAGGGTAGTGGAAGTTTACTTTACTGAATTCGATTTCACTTGCTAAAGCAGCTTCTTTATTATCTCTTGTAAATTCTAAATCAATATCTTCGTTTGTACCATCAATTAATTCAAATACTCTATCTGTTGCGCCCAATGCACGTTGTATAGATGCTAATTGCTCTGGAATACCTGCTAATGAAGCTGCAACAAAAGAGGAAACCATAATAAAAATACCAAAAGCTTCTGCACTTAATTCACCTTCACTTTTTAATAAAAGCATTTTTAATAAAATGAAAAAGATAGAACCGAAAACAAATATCATAATGAAAGCGAAGAAAGTACCGCGCATTAAACCATATTTAATTCCAAAATCTCTTATGTCGGTTACAATAGAAGAGTATTTCCCAATTTCATATTTTTCGTTCGTAAATGTTTTTACATTGCTTATTCCTGTTAAAGCTTCACCTACAACAACATTCGATTGCGCAATTTTTTCTTGATAATCTTTTGAGTACTTTCTGATTTTTTTTCCGAATACGATTGCTAAAATTGTAATAGGTGGAATAATCATTAAGAACCACATAGCAACTTTCCAGTTGGTATAATAAATCAAAACACCAATTCCTCCGAACCCAACAATTAGCTGACGGATAATTTCTGCGATGCTAATGGTAAATGCTTCTGAAATAACATTGATATCAGTTGCCATTCTACTACTTAATTCTGCTACCTGATTTTTAGAGAAAAAACCCATCGGCATTTGAATTAACTTTTTGAATGCATCTTTTCTTAAGCCACTTAAAATATTTTCGGTAACACGGGTAAATGTAGAAACTCGTCCAAACGAGAAAAAAGCCTGTAAAACCAAAACTCCTAATAATATCAAACCTATTTTTTTTATTTCTTCCGTCATTTTTTCTGGGCTGATGCCAGTTTCGCCAAAATAACTCAATAATTTACCCGAAATAATTGGGAAAATAAGCCCTACAATTGCTGTTCCCGCCAAAAAGAACATTCCTAAGCCAAATAAATATTTTTGGCCTTGGAGGTATTTAAATAGGCGTAACGACTTAACTAAATTCTTGCGATTTAGCTTAGCCTTAGGTAATTCGTCTTTTTTATCTGTATCGCCACCTCTTTTGGCCATAAATTCATTAATTTAGCCCACAAAAGTACTAACTAAAGGCGCTAAAAAAACCTTTTTCGAAAATTTGTGAATTAATAAAAAGTATGTATCTTTGCCACCCGATTCGTAAAATTGGATTTAATAAGTAAATAAGTTATAACAGTAAAATATAGAATATCATGAAACGTACATTCCAACCTTCGCAACGTAAACGTAGAAACAAACACGGATTCCGTGAGAGAATGAGTTCTGCAAATGGTCGTAGGGTATTAGCTGCTCGTAGATCTCGTGGCAGAAAAAGATTAACAGTATCAAGTGAGAAAACTCACAAATAATTGCTAATTCGCCTTTTTAAGGCATTTATTTATATTAAAAAAACCTCGAAAGATTTTCTTTCGAGGTTTTTTTGTTTGTATTAAAATTTTGATTTTCACCCTCTATCGTCTTTCTTCATTTTGCTTATAGCCAAAGGATTTGCGCTAATTTCCGAGTTTAATTTTCTATTTCTAAACACATCAATTGCCATGTAAATTGCTTTTTTAAGTGATGTTTCATCTGCAATCCCTTTTCCTGCAATATCGTAAGCTGTTCCGTGGTCAGGCGAGGTGCGTACAATTGATAAGCCTGCTGTATAATTAACTCCATCAGAGAATGCGATGGATTTGAAAGGAATTAATCCTTGATCGTGATACATGGCTAAAACAGCATCAAACTGCTTGTAGGTTTTGTTTCCAAAAAATCCATCAGATGGATATGGGCCGTACACTTGTAATTTATCTTTTAATTCATCAATTGCAGGTTGAACAATTGTATTGTCTTCGTTTCCAATTGCCCCGTTGTCGCCAGCGTGCGGGTTTAAAGCAAGCACTGCAATTTTTGGTTTTCTAATATTAAAATCGGTTTGTAATGTTTTGTTTAATTGTAAAAGCTTGGCTACGATTTTTTCTTTTGTAATTGTTTTTGCTATGTCGCTTACTGGAATATGCCCCGTAACTAAACCAACTCTTAAATCTTCGCTACACAATAACATCAAAGCAGTATCTTCTTTTCCCGAAAACTTTTCAGATAAATATTCGGTGTGACCAGCAAATTTAAATTGTTCGCTTTGTATGTTGTGTTTGTTTATAGGTGCTGTAACTAAAACATCAATTTCATTATTCTTTAATGCTTCACAAGCTTTTTCTATACTAAGAAAAGCATATTTACCGCCAGCTTCAGTTGATTTGCCCACTTCAATATTTACTTCTTCTTCGTAGCAATTAAAAACGTTAGGCTTTTTAGTGTTTAGTTCTTTTAAATCTTTTACAGGATGAAAATTTAATTCTTCCAGGTTCAATGCTTTTCTGTAAAAACTAACTGTTTTTTGAGAGCTGAATAAAACCGGAGTGCAAATTTCGCACATCGCAGGTTCTAAAAGAGTTTTTAAAATGGTTTCAATTCCAATCCCATTAATATCACCTTGTGTAATTCCAACTCTTATTTTTTGTTCGCTCATAATTTTGTGATCAATTTATTCAACTATCCAGCCTGCAATTGCAGCTACTTCATCCGCATCTATGCTCTTCCATTTTTTGGTAATGTTGTTCCAAACCGCTATTCCTTGCGGATAAACTTCTTCACCAATTTTCATTTTATTGTCTACCGCAATGGCATACTTGCAGGTTCTAATGTTTTTTATTTCGCATTGGTATTTGCCAATGTCTGCTTTATTATATTTTATTGCGTGTCCGTATGATTGTGTTTTCCATTCCACATCATATCCGTGGCCTTCGTGCTCAAATAAAACTTCAGTAATACTTAGTTTTTTTATATCAACATAAAACTTACCTTTTCCGCAAACGTATTCAATGTTTCCATCTCCATCCTTGGCAAAGTAAGAATTAAAATGTGATTTAGGAACATCTTTTATAACACCACTTTTAGTCTGAGTTTTATTTACATTTACTTTAAAAATTGTTGCTTCATTTTTAGAAACGTTGTAATATGGGAATAGGAAATTGTCTTTATCTAGCCAGTAAATCGGGATTTCGCTTTTCTTTTTTGAGTTAATAATTTCTTCACCAAAGCCAGCATCACTCACTAATAAAAACTTGTCTTTGTTGACCGGATACAACCAAATACTTCTGTTAGATGTTTCGTAATCAACTTCAATATCCTGTGCAACAATTGCTTTAAATTTTGCGGATTTTACTTCGGCGTATTTTCCTGTTTTCGCTTCAAGCACCGAATAAAATTTGCCCTTAAAAATATCGTTGGTGTAAAAAATTAAACTATCCCCGCTTTCCTTAATAAAAGTTGCTTTATCACCAGAAACAACTTGCTTTGTTTGAAGGTCAATAATGTTACCAATACCTGTTATTAACCAATGGTTCTTAAAAATAAAACTACCTTCAACATCTGCTCTGATTAAATCTTTTGCATTGTCTTTACCCGTTACTGTAAGTAGTTTTTCCTTCCCTTTAAATTCACCATTTTCAAAATTGTAACGGTAAATATCCTGCATCAAAGCTTTAGTATTGTTAAGTTGGTATTGAGTTACAATCAATGAGTATTTGTTAGATTGACTAAATCCATTAAATGCTAATACAACACTAAATAGTAATATAATCAGTAAACGTTTGCTCATCCCCTTTTTGAAGTAACTAGTTGTTTTTAAAGAAATCGAACAATAATCTTACTCCAATACCTGTGCCACCTTTTGGTTGATAACCATTTGGTGCAGTTAAGAAAGCCGGCCCTGCAATATCTAAGTGAATGTAAGGATAATCTGTGAACTTCACCAAAAATCTACCAGCAGTGATTGCTCCTGCTTGCGGACCACCTAAGTTTTTCATATCAGCAATATCCGATTTTATTAATTCATCATATTCCTCCCAAAATGGAAATTCAGCTAAACGCTCGTGGGTATTGTGTCCGCTTTGTTTTAATTTGTTTGTTGTTTTTTCATCGGCATTACCCATACTTACAATTCCTTGAATGCCAATTGCAGCTGCTGCAGCGCCAGTAAGCGTTGCTAAATCAATAACTAATTCGGGTTTGTATTTTTTAGCAAAAGCTAATGCATCGCCTAAAATCATTCTTCCCTCTGCATCAGAATTAAGCATTTCTACAGTGCTACCGTCGAACATTTTAATCACATCACCAGGAGCAAATGCATTAAATCCAGGTCGGTTATCGGTTGCTGGTACTAAACCAATTACATGTACATTTAATTTAGCTTTAGCAATAGCAAACATAGTTGCGCCAACTGCTGCAGCACCTGCCATGTCGCACTTCATCATATCCATACTTGATGGTGTAGGTTTTAAACTTAGTCCACCTGTATCGTAAGTAACACCTTTACCAACTAAAACGAAAGGTTTTTTATTCTTCGCGTTTTTTGGTTTGTATTCCATTATGGTAAAAGTTGGCGGGTCAACACTACCTTTGTTTACAGAAAGTAAACCGCCCATTTTTAATTGAGTAATTTTTACTTTGTTGTAAACTTCGACTTTGAAACCTGCAGCGGTCCCCATCTTTTTAAAACGATTAGATAGTTCTGTTGCATTTAATGTGTTTACTGGTTCGTTAACTAAATCACGAGCTATACAAACAGCCTCGGTATTAATGTTTAGTTCGTTAGTATTTGCATCACTAACTTTTCCATTAATTAAAATGGAAGCAAGAGTGTTTTTAGTTTTCTTAGTTTTATATAGGATAAATTGGTAATTGCCCAGTGCCATTCCTTCTGCACAAGCTAATGAATCTTCTACATGTGCAGTTTCAGCAGTAATACCTACACTTGTTTTTTTAGCATCATTTAAAATTGCAGCAAGTGAGCAACCTGATTTACGCAGCTTTTCTTTGCGTTTGTTTTGCTCAGCTTTATTATCAACAATAACTACAAATACTAATCTTTTTAATTGATTTACAGTAACTGATTTCTTTTCCGCTTTAATCTGTTGTTTAACGTATTCAGTCTCATTATCAGATAAACCGTACTTTTTTCCACTTTTAAATTCAGTAGTTAAAATCACTAGGTTTTCTTTTAATTCATCAAAGTTGCTTTTTTTAACGATTGCCATAAATAGAATTTGTAATTTTGTGTAAGTTTTTTCAAATGTAAAGAAATTATTTGCTTAAAGAAAGCATTATTTTAAATTTGGTGTGTTCTAGAAATTAGACTTTTTTAGGCGAGTGATATTTTAAAATTGAAGCTCAACTACAAAAAGGCAATTTATAGTACTAACCACTAAAATCAGTTAGCTATGAATGTAGATGAATTATTAAAAAGAGGGTTGGCTCAGGAGTTTTTATCTGCCGAAGAAGGAGTGTTTCTTTTTGAAAATGCACCTACTGCAAAACTGATGTTTGTGGCTAACGAATTAAGGAAAATACAGAAACATAATTCGAAAAAAGTTACATGGATTATTGATAGAAACCTTAATACTACCAATGTTTGTATAGCAAATTGCAAGTTCTGTAATTTCTTTCGTATTCCCGGTCATCCCGAGTCGTATATAACCGATTTGGCAACTTATAAAAAGAAGATTGAGGAAACAATTAAATATGGTGGCGAGCAATTATTATTGCAAGGTGGGCACCATCCAGATTTAGGCCTTTCTTACTACGTAAATCTATTTAGGGATTTAAAAAAGATGTTCCCTCAAATAAAATTACACGCACTTGGGCCACCTGAAATAGCTCATATTACAAAACTTGAAAAATCTACTCATACCGAGGTTTTAAAAGCCTTGATGGAAGCAGGTTTGGATAGTTTGCCAGGTGCAGGCGCAGAAATATTAAATGACCGTGTACGTCGCTTAATTTCGAAAGGAAAATGTACTGGTCGCGAGTGGTTAGATGTGATGCGTGCAGCTCACCAATTGGGTTTAACAACTTCTGCAACAATGATGTTTGGGCATGTGGAAACTATTTACGAACGTTTTGAACATTTAGTTTGGTTACGCGAAGTACAAGCAGAAAAACCTAAGGATGCAAAAGGATTTCTTGCCTTTATTCCATGGCCTTTTCAGGATGATGGAACATTATTAAATCGTTTAAAAGGAATTAAAAATAATGTAAGTAAGGACGAATACATTCGTATGCTTTCCTTAAGCCGTATTATGTTGCCAAACGTTGAAAACATTCAAGCTTCGTGGTTAACCGTTGGTAAGGAAACTGCGCAAATTTGTTTAGCAGCAGGGGCAAATGATTTTGGAAGTATTATGATTGAAGAAAACGTTGTAAGTGCCGCAGGTGCTCCACATCGTTTTACCTATAAAACCATTCAAGAAGCAATAACAGAAGCCGGTTTTGAACCGCAATTGCGCAATCAGCAATATGAGTACCGCGAAGTGCCTACTGATATTGAGGAGCAAGTGGTGAATTATTGATTTTATCTGCTTGAAAACCAGTAGATTTAGAATTCCTCCAACTCTTATTTAATTGTTTGTTTTCTTAAATAAATTATAGGACAATTGTACCTACTTTTCTTGCTATTCCCTTCCTTAATCAGTATTTTTGCCACTTTCACATTTGATTTATCTTAAGATTATGGAAACTACAGCATATCAGTCGAAAAATAAAATACGTATTGTAACCGCAGCAGCTTTGTTCGATGGGCATGATGCAGCAATTAATATTATGCGTCGTATAATGCAAAGCAGCGGGGCAGAGGTTATTCACCTTGGTCATGATAGAAGCGTTATTGATGTTGTTAATTGTGCAATACAAGAAGATGCAAATGCAATTGCTATTACTAGCTACCAAGGCGGGCACGTTGAGTATTTTAAATACATGCACGATTTATTAAAAGAGCGTGGTTGTGGACACATAAAAATATTTGGTGGTGGAGGCGGTGTAATTCTTCCAACTGAAATTGCTGAATTACATGCTTACGGAATTACTCGTATTTACAGTCCTGATGATGGACGTGAGATTGGTTTGCAAGGAATGATTAATGATGTGCTTCGTCAATCTGATTATCCTACTGGAGTTAATTTAAACGGTGAAGTTTCTCACATTGCAGAGAAAGATCATAAGTCAATTGCAAAATTAATTTCTGCTGCCGAAAACGGAAA
>CANJJP010000056.1 GCA_947474485.1 Bacteroidota bacterium
ATTGCCACAACATTGTTGTTGTTGGAACAAATGATGAAGACATGTGTAAAGCAGTAAATTTAATTATTGAAAATAAAGGCGGAATCTCTTTAAGTCATGGCAAGGATCACATGAATATTCCTTTGCCTATTGCCGGCATCATGACTAACAAAAATGGTTACGAAATTGCAAACGAATACATTGCAATAGATAAAAAAGCAAAAGAGCTGGGCACAACACTGCGCGCACCTTTCATGACTTTATCATTTATGGCCTTATTAGTAATTCCAAAACTAAAATTAAGCGATAAAGGTTTGTTTGATGGAGAAACGTTTCAATTTACAAACGTGTTTGTGAAATGATTGTAAAAGACCAAATGCATAGAACCATTGAAGTAAACGAACCTTTAAAAAGGATTGTTTCAATTGTACCCTCACAAAGCGAATTACTTTGGGATTTGGGTTTAAAAGACGAATTAGTTGGCATTACAAAGTTTTGCATTCATCCACACCACATGGCAACATCGGTAACACTAGTTGGTGGTACTAAAAAGCTAAACTTAGATAAGATTCGCAAATTACAACCCGTCATCATCATCGCCAACAAAGAAGAAAACGAACAAAGTCAAATAGAAGAATTAGCAAAAGAATTCCCTGTTTGGATAAGCGACATCCACAATCTTGATGAATCATTACAAATGATAGAAATGCTTGGAGACCTTTTCAATAAAAAAGAAAAAGCACTTGAGCTAATAACAAATATAAAATCAACATTTCAACAACTCACTGCATCAACAACTAAAAAAGTTGCTTATTTCATTTGGAATGACCCCTTAATGGTTGCAGGAAAAAACACCTTTATTGATGACATGTTGAAACGTTGTAATTTTGAAAATGTATTCATAAATAAAGATTCTCGCTATCCCGAAATTTTTATTGAAGAATTACAAAATGCGAATCCGGAATTAATTTTACTTTCATCAGAACCTTTTCCATTCAAGGAAAAACATGTTAAGGAATTTCAGAAGCATTTACCTAATACTAAAATTATGATTGTTGATGGTGAATTGTTTTCTTGGTATGGAAGTAGGTTACAGCACTCTGCCAATTACTTTATAGAGCTTCAAAAATCTTTACAAGCCTGAAAGAATTTTACTTTGCACTTCCAAACTTTGCTCAATCAACGAATGTTCCTCATCATTATTTATAATCCACTGCGCGAAAGGAATTTTTTGTTCGTCGCTTAATTGAGCTTTAAAGCGCTTCTTAACTTCCTCATCACTTAATTTATCACGCTTTGCAATTCTTTCCATGCGTAAAGCTTCTGGCGAAACAACTAGAATTGTTCCGTCCAACTTTTTATAAATACCAGTTTCAAATAAAATAGCTGACTCTTTTAAAACAAATGAATGATTTTGTTTTTCTAACCAATCATCAAAATCCTTTCCTACTGCAGGATGTATAATATCATTTAGTTTTGCAAGCATTGCTGTGTCCGAAAAAACTTTGGAAGCAATGTAAGGTCGGTTTAATGCTGTTGCACTATAATATGCCTCTGGTCCCACCAAATCAACAACCGCAGCCTTAATTTCAGGGACAAAATATAAATCACGTGCTCGTTCATCTGAGTAATAAACAGGAACACCAAGTACTTCGAATATCTTAGCAACCGTAGTTTTCCCACTGCCAATACCACCTGTAAGACCAATGACTTTCATTAACAATTTTTGAGTTGGTGAATTATTGAGATGGAGATTTACTAAATCAATAATTATTTAATTGCGTTTACATTCATAACGGTAGCTTCCCCGCTTGTGCAAACCAATTTGGTGTTTTTATCTTTAATTAAAGTCTCAACCACTGCTCTATTCTTGTCTTTTATTACTTCAATTACTCTAAACTCAGCTACGTAGTCAGTTTCAACATACATTGGTTTAAGAAAACTAAGTGACTGTTTTAAATAAATTGTTCCTTCACCCGGAAAAAGGGTTCCGAAAACCTTAGAAAACAATGAAGCACTTAGCATTCCGTGCATTATTGGGCGTTTAAACATTGTTTTTGCAGCATAATCCGCATCTGTATGTACAGGGTTTTTATCACCGGTAACTTCTGCAAAACGGTTTACTTCGTCTTGTGTAAAACGAAAATCGTGGCTGTAGGTATGGTCTTTCTCTATCATAATCAAGCAATTATAAGTTTTAACTAAATCGATAAACATGGTTATATCTGCGACAAAGGTGCAAATTATTCAATTAATTTAACAAATTAGTAACGAAAAATTTTTATTTAACAGAAAAAATAATCGACCTTTGCACTCGAAATTAAAAACCTATTAATTCATAAATAATGAAAACAAACAATCCTATCGTGGATAACATCGTTGATGTTCAATCTCAAGCGATTAGCAACTGGGTAGAAACTACTCAAAAATTTCAAAAAGCATTTACTGGTGGAAGTATTGCGCATGAAGGTCAAAACATTTACAAAGATTGGATGGACAAACAAACAAGTCTTTTCAATGGAATGAAAGCTACTACTGCAAGTGCTGATGCTTTTGCTAAACCAGAGGAATTTTTCAAAAACTGGTACTCTCAACAAATGGATTCAGTTAAAAAAATGACTGATTTCAACCAAAGCATTTATAATAGCTTTTCAAATTTTGGAAAACCAGGTCACGAGTATGTAAACAACTTTACAACTGCTAACAGCGCTTGGACAAATATTTATAACAATTGGATGAGTACTTTAAACAACTCTTACCAAACGTTAATGAAACAAATGCCAAATGTTACTAACCAAGATGCTTTCAAAAACATGTTTGAGACTAGCCAAATGTATTTGAAATTACAAGAATTTTGGCAACCTGCTTATAAAGCTTTCCAAAACGGACAGTTTTCAGCTGATACTTTCAAAAACTATTTCAAGCCTGAGCAATACAAAGCATTAACTGAGCAAATGTTCGGTAATCATTTTCAATCTGCTAACTTGAAAGATGTATTTGATACTTCAATCAAAAACATTCATGAGTTTTTTACTACTAACAACAATTTATCTAAAGAGTATTACGAGCAAATGCAAACAATCTCTAAGGATTTCCCAAATTTAATTAGTGGGGATTTCGCTAAGATTTCTGAGCTTTATAGCCAAGTTAATAATGTATTCGGAAAAACTTTCGAGCCAGTATTAAAATTAGCTACACCTGGTAAAGAAAAAGAAGCTATCGAAGCTAACATTCAATTATTAGACAAGATCGCTGAATACTCTGTTCGTAATGCAGAATTACAATATCATTTTTATACTACATCTCAAAAAGCTGTTGAAGCTGCTGCTAAAAAGAGCTTTGAGGGTATGAATAGTAATACAAATGAAATTCAAGGATTTAATGATTTTTATAATGACTGGGTTAAAACTAACGAAGCATTATACACTGACTTATTTTCATCTGATGAGTTTTCAAAAGTTAAAGGTGAAGTAATGAACTTAGGAATGGATGTTAAAAAGCATTTCGAAAAACAATTCGAAAACGTATTTAATGTTTATCCAGTTGCTTTCCGTAGCGATGTTGATGAGTTAACTAAAACTATTCACGATTTAAAAAAACAAGTGAAAACATTGGAAACTCGTTTGGCGGCAATGGGTGCTGCTAACATCGAATTAGATGAAGAAACTAGTAATACAAAAAAGAAAAAATAATTGCCGGTTATTTTTTTGAATAATATAAAGAGCCGTTCGATTAAATTAGAACGGCTCTTTTGATTTAAATTTATTTTAGAAAAAAATTTGAGTATGGACAACAAGATGTTACAAGAAATTGCGGAGATTAATCAGAAGATGATTAAGAGTTTCGATACGTTATCACAAATCAAAGATGTAGATATTGCATCAACAGCTAAAACTGAAGTTTATGCTGAAGACAAGCTAAAACTTTATCACTACGACAGGGAAACAGAAGCTACAGTTAAAACGCCAGTACTTATTGTTTATGCATTAGTAAACACATATAAGATGTTAGACTTGCAGCCTGACAGAAGCTACATTAAAAATATCATGGATTTAGGTTTAGATGTATATTTAATTGATTGGGGGTATCCAAGCAGAGCTGATAGATATTTAAGCATTGATGACTATGTTAATGGTTACATAAATAATTGTGTTGATGTTATTCGTAAAAAACACAAAACAGATAAAATTAACATCATAAGTATTTGCCAAGGTGGTACTTTGAGTTTAATTTACTCTGCATTACACCCAAGCAAAATTAAAAACATAGTTACACAAGTAACTCCAGTTAATTTCGACACTAAAGATGGCTTGTTGTTTAGATGGAGCAAAGACATTGATTATGATAAACTAGTTGAAGGTTATAATGGATTAATTCCAGGCGAATTTTTAAACGAAGGTTTTGCAATGTTAAAACCAATGATGAAATTCCAGAAACAACAATCAATGGTTGGTAGTTTAGATGACAAAGAAAAACTATTGATGTTCTTGCGCATGGAAAAATGGATTGCAGATAGTCCCGATCAAGCGGGTGAATGTTTCCGTCAGTTTATGAAAGATTTGTATCAAGAGAATAAATTGATAAAAGGCGAACTAATGGTGGGCGGAAAAAAGGTGAATTTAAAAAACATCAAAGCCTCTGTGCTAAACATTTATGCAACCGAAGATCATTTGGTTCCTCCTGCAGCATCTATACCTTTAAACGAAAACCTAAGCTGCGAAAACGAAGCAATCAGCTTTAAAGGCGGTCACATCGGAGTATTTGTTGGAAGCAAATCACAAAAAGAATTAGCTCCTAAAGTGGTGGATTTTTTAAAGAAAAGAGATAAGTAGAATTTTAAAATCCCCCGAAATTCGGGGGATTTTTTGTTTTAATAAGTCAACAACAATTCTACCCATTTATCGTTAAAAAGAAAATCTTGATTATCTTTAAGCAATGAGATTTCTCAAAACAATAATTGTATTTATACTTGTATTTTCAGCTTTAAATTCATTTGCACAAGATGAACCTAGCGATTCTAGTGCTGCAATTTTTAGAAGTCCAGATGAGCCGCCGTCTGAAGTTCCTGCAAAAATTCATCCTTTTTCTCTGCGTATTTCGGGTGGGGTTCCAAATCCTTTAGCCTCCGAATTATTCAGAAAACGAATGATTGGTATTTATGAAGTAAACATAAGTAGTAATTTTAGAATTGGAAAATACTTTTATGTTGGTGCTGGCTTAAACAATTCTTTATTTTCTATCTCGAACCGAACAAAATTTAATGCACACACTAAACTGCAATTATACAGTGGTTTTGTAAGAATTGGTTACGATAAATACCATCATGGTAAAATGTTTAGTTCATTTTATTTAAACAGTGGCTACACGCAAGGAATTTACACAGGGGTTTTAAATATGGATACAAAACCCCGCGATTTAAATGTAAAAATGGGATTTATTCAACCTACCTACAGCATTAACTTTTTTGCTGAAGAACTCATGACACTTGGTTTTTATGGTGGAGTTCGTTACAACTTTTGGCAATTTAATCCCGACCAAATTAACTTAGCAGATGCAGGAGTTGACATAAGTAAATTCAAAAACAATAGCAATGCCGCTTATTGGATTATAGGTTTAGAAATGTATATCGGATTAGGAAAGCTGTGAAAAAGTTGCAAGTCTCATAGTCGTTAGTCTTAAATAATAAGACTAACGACTATCCCGCCAACATCTCGTTAACCGCCATCTCCCCTACTAAACTGCCAATTGCCACACCCATTCCGCCCATTCTTACTGCACAAACTACGTTAGGCGAAACATGCTTTATTATTGGTCTTTTTTCGGAGCCAACACCCATGATTCCACTCCAACGATGTTCGATTTTGAATTTTCTATTTGGCAAAATCTGATTCTTTAAAATTAATTCTAAATTATCTTGCACCAATTTTGTTAATCCTAACTCAGTTGTTTCTTCTGTTTTAAAATCTAAATTTCTTCCCCCGCCAAATAATACTCTTCCGTCAATATTTCTAAAATAATAATAACCTTGTTGATAATGAAATGCTCCTTTTATTTTTAAATTCGAAATTGGTTCGGTAATAATAACCTGAGCTCTTGCAGGAGCTACATCTTTTATTTTTAATAATTCCTTAGCGAAACCATTTGTTGCAATAATTATCTTTTTTGTTTTTAACTCCGTTCCATCAGTCAATAAAACATGAGCCTTAGAGCCGCTATCCTTAAATTTTGAAACATGAATATTATTCAATATCAAAATCCCCATCGATTGGGCAAGCTGAATAAGATTTCGCATCATAATTCCTGTATTAATTTGCCCCTCTGCAACATTTTCTATGCAATACTTAAAATCCTTAAAGCCAGAGGAAACAATTTTTCGCTTATTTACTTTATATGTCTCTTTTAAATTGGTAATGCTGTAAGCACTTAAGTTAAATTCGTGAATCCTACTTGCGCAATTTTCAAACTCCTGTTTATTATCAAAAACCTCAAAACCTCCCCAAGGTTTATAATCCATTGCCTTTTCGCCCAAAATACTCTTTAACCTCAATAGCCCTTTATACCGCAACTCAACCGTATCCCATACAATACCTTCATCCATTTTTCCCAAATCATCAACTAACTCCGAAACACTCCCGAAACAAGCAAAACCTGCGTTTTTCGTACTTGCTCCAGAAGGTAAGGTGCCGCGCTCAACAACTAACACATCGGCCTTAGGGTTCTTCTTTTTGTAAGATATTGCTGCGTTTAAGCCAACTATTCCGCTTCCTATTACTAAAAGATCGGAGTTGTTTATAAAATATTGTAATTCCCAGTAACTCAACTGCATACTTATGGTATAAAATTTGGTTTAATACCAACAATATTAATAAATTTACGCTCCTGTTCAAATATGAAAAACAAATTTTCTAAATTATTTGCTGTTATCCTTTTTTTCCTTGCTGGAAAAATCTTGGCACAACCATATCAGCCAATAATTTATGGCAGTGTAGATGACGAAAAAGGACCAACTGCTGGGGTAGTTGTTCAGGTTTATCAAGGTTCAAAATTAATAAGTACAACTACAACTGGTTCTGACGGAAAATATACACTTCAATTACCTCTTAATGGCGACTTTACAGTTAGCCTTAACAAACCTGATTTTGTAAACAAAAAATACGTTGTTTCAACTCGTGGCATTTCACCTGAAAGAGCAAATGAAAAATTTAATCCAGTAATAGCAGAAACTGGAATAAGGAAAAAATTAGATGGAATTGATTATTCCTTGTACAATCAACCAATGAATAAGTTCTTCTTTGATGGCACAAAAGATAAATTTGAATTCGATAAACCGTATCTAGAACAAATGATGTCGGCACAAGAATCAATATTAGATGCTGAAGCTGCAGCACTTGAGAAACTTAAAAACCTGGACAAAAATTACCAAGCTGCAATAAAAAATGGAGAAAAAGCCCTTGCAAAAAAAGACTACGATGGAGCAATAGCTGCTTATACTGAGGCTTCTGGTTTAAAACCAAAAGAACAACTACCACAAGATAAAATAGTAGAGGCTCAAAAATTTAAGGCCGACGCCGAAAAGGCTAAAGCCGATGAAGCTGCGAAAAAAGCAGCTGATGAAGCCGCAAAAAAGAAAGCTGCTGAAGACGCTGCAAAAGCAAAAGCAGATGCGGAAGCAAAAGCCAAAGCAGAGGCAGAAGCGAAAACAAAGGCGGATGTGGAGGCAAAGGCAAAAGCAGATGCAGAAGCGAAGGCAAAAGCGGATGCAGAGGCAAAAGCCAAAGCAAAGGCGGATGCGGAGGCAAAAGCAGATGCAGAGGCGAAAGCAAAGGCGGAGGCAGAAGCAAAAGCCAAAGCAGAGGCAGAAGCGAAAGCAAAAGCGGATGCAGAAGCGAAGGCAAAAGCAGATGCAGAGGCAAAAGCCAAAGCAAAGGCGGATGCGGAGGCAAAGGCAAAAGCAGATGCAGAGGCGAAAGCAAAGGCTGATGCGGAAGCAAAAGCCAAAGCAGAGGCAGAAGCGAAAGCAAAAGCGGATGCAGAGGCAGAAGCGAAAGCAAAGGCGGATGCGGAGGCAAAGGCAAAAGCGGATGAAGAAGCAAAAACCAAAGCTGAAGCTAAGAAAAAAGCAAATGAAGAGGCTGCAAAATTAAAAGCAGAGGCGGAAGCTAAAGCTAAATTAGAAGCTGAGGCTAAAAAGAAAGCTGATGAAGAAGCCGCAAAACTAAAGGCAGATGAAGCTGCTAAAGCGAAAGCAGAAGCTGAAGCAAAAGCTAAAGCAGAGGCAGATGCTAAAAAGAAAGCCGACGAAGATGCCGCTAAGAAAAAAGCTGAAGAGGAAGCACTGAAAAAGAAACA